>CACHNP010000013.1 GCA_902581285.1 uncultured Gammaproteobacteria bacterium
AAATGACTGAGAGCAAGGTCATAAAGCAATACTTTAAGGTCAGGGTCATTACTCTCACGAAGAACCTGGTTAGCGAATTTTTGAGATTTAAGAACATCGAAAACCACGCGCTTATCCTCAATCGTGACACTTTGGTTTTGGTTATATGAACCGAACACTTCGGAGAGCCGAGACGTTATTACATTGCTTAAATCCGTGGAATTAATTATTTTTTTTACTTGATGAATTTTGTTAGTATTGATATAAAAAATCAGCTTCACCAAAAACACATCAGCACCTATCAGCTCATGTTTTTTTGATAATTTAACAGCATCAGCTAGCTGTGAGTTCAGCAGGTAGGCATTAAAGTGTTTTTTCTGCCATTCGATCTCTTGCGGTTTTATTTTAGCAATATTACCAACAGCCTCAAGGTACCTGGCCGCATCAAGACTGGATTTCGACTCATGCATTATCAAGTATTCTCCAATAAGACCAGAGCTCGAATTCGCTTGAACCTTAGCCTGAGCAAGGGCAAGAAAAAAAGTCATTAATAAAAATAGATTTTTCATACCCCTCCTTCGGCTAAAAAACACAGCATAAAATACAGTCTCAATTATTTTAATTGTGTTTTATTCTTTATTAAATCGATCACGTATAGCACTTCCAATTGAATTACCGTACCTATCCAGAACATTGTTAGACCCACAAATAAAATCAGTTCATGAGTGTTTGTCATATTAATTTGTTCCGAAAAAAATGTTAGAACAATTAAATTTCCCAACCAGAGGACCAGTGCAATCCTATTCGCAATTTTACACCGACATATTCTACGCTTTATTAAATTTTCATCCGATAAGTATTTCTCATACATATTTTTCATACTGTACTCCCATAGATTAATCAATGAAACTATAGTACATTTTCATGAATATTCAAGTTTTCAACATAACAACGCAACCAAGTGAAAAATATGATAAATATCACTTTATGTAAACGATCGATCAGCAATAATGACGCGACCTTTCACCACAAAGTTTCGCGATACAACACAAGTCAAGTAATGCCTCTACAAACGTAAAACAGCGACGGAAAAGATCATGTTGATAAGTACAGCAAACATCCTCACCACTTATTACTACACTATTGCGTCCCGTTAGTTTCCGCATGGCTTTGCAGGACATGATGCAAACACACAAGATTATGATAGCGACAAGCAACACGCAGATAATCTTGGCATACTCGCTGATCTTAATTTTATAGCAGTATAATCCAGTGATAAAAGTTTTATTTTAGCAGCTTGCATTAGCGTTCATCATTCAAGATGAAAAAACAAAAGCTCAGCAAGCAACAAACCCGGTTGTTTTTCGCACCCCAAGTGTCAATACGTCAGATTCAATGAAAAAACTCAAACGCTACCGATGTGGCAGTCGCCTCATTAGTTTACATACATGCCAACAATTGTGATTCCCACTCATCATCGATGTGTTCAGCAATAATTTCAATACAGCTTTCGAAGCAATCATCCAACTCAATTTCTGTCAGCGCATCTGGCGTTAAATTGTATCCGAAGACGCCCGAATCGGTAATAAAAACCGCTTTCATGCGCTCTACTGACAAACCAGTTAAAAACGAATACAACTTCTGCCGATTAAACGTTTTACCTGGAGAAAAGCGCCAACCGATACTGTGAAAACCCTCTCCTTGATTGACTGCCTTAACAAAACCGCAGTCAGGTATTGGTGTTTTTTTATTAAAGAGCATGAGTTTATCTTCGTGATGGTGATGATCATGGTCGTGGTGGTGATCAACGGAAGCCACTTGAGAGGCACTCATTCCATGCAAAGCTGAAACAGGGATTTTTCCTCGCTCGGTACATAACAGCGTTGCATCAGCACGCCCTATCCGCTTCACATAGTTTTCCAACATCACTTGATCTTCGTTTTGATATAAATCCAACTTGTTTCCAATAATGATATCAGCCACTCTAATCTGCTGATTAAAAGTCTCATCTGTTGTGTAACGTGTTTGACCAAGCTTTCTGGCATCCACCAGCGTTATTGTTTTATGTAGCGACAAAATATCCGAGTAATAATCAGATGAAAGCACCTCAAGCACTTCTTGTGGATGCCCAAGACCCGTAGGTTCGATAAGCAACCGATCCGGCCTGGATTTGGTCAACAACTGATTTAAAGCCACTTGCATAGGCAAACCTGAAGCACAACACATACAACCACCGGGCACCTCACGAATAAACACGCCCTTTTCATTTGAAGACTGCCCCTCAAATAAACTGCCATCAACACCGATCTCGCCAAACTCGTTGACTAACACCGCCCAACGCTCATCACTCGGCTTATGCGTCAGTAGGTGTAAAATTGCCGTGGTTTTACCAACACCTAAAAATCCCGTGATCACGTTTGTCGGCACCGCATGGATACGGTCATGATGTGAACCCATAAATTCGCCCCCTACCTGGTTTTTCAAAAGCTGAAGTTGACAACACTTTATTGCAACCTGAAAAAGAGCGCCAGGACTGCACCAAGCGATTGTATCATGCTCTACAAATAGCACAATTCAAATGTTACTGTACCAACTAAAGTTCACTGACTGAACCGATTTCTCACAACGACGGGAATCGTCACATAGTAGCCATCCGCTAGAAACCGCTTTTTTATCTTTTTTGGGGACGTGAGAAATCATTTTCACTACAAAAAAATTCAACAACAACGCCCACAGTCTCAACAGACAAGAATTAACGCAAAGTAACGCTTGCCATAACTCATAAAACCCTTCTATCACCTTTATATGGAAAAAACAACGACATAAGAAAAAATCCGTTTTTCTGAATCACACAAACAAATTAGTTAAACTTTTTAATATTAATTTAACTTTACTAGGGCATAATACACTTAACTAAATCATTAAGGGTTATTATTATGGCTAAAGTTGACGCGGAATTTGCTGCTTGGATGTGCATTGCCGGTACGGTTGCTGCTGTTGTTTTTGGAGTTCCACAAATCGGTGTTTCTATACTCGCATGTCAACACAAGGACAGGCTCTGTGAAGGCGTGCCAAATGCAACAAAAATAATCTGTGACTATGCCTCAGTTGTCGACGAGCCTGTGAGGGCGTATTATAGTCACCGCGACGAAACCTACCACTGTGGGCTCTCGTATGAATACCCTCAAACACTCATATCAAGAACCAACTTCGAGACAGCTAGAAATGGGCGCCCTCTTTGCAATACGGGTGATTATATTAAAGGCAACGAGTTAGGCATGTCTGACATGTGTCGAGGGAGTCAGAAAATTATAAAAATGGCATTTGACACTGGTGTAACCTCCTCAGATCTAGAAGAATGTTTAAAGAACTGCGCAAGCCCATTCACGGATTTTGGTCGTAAATTTTTACTCTCATTTGAGACAGGATCGGTTGGCATCTATTTTGCGTGGTGGGCAGTGATAGTCTGCTTTGTGTATAGAAACGAAATAAAAGCGTTCTTCACGTCACAAAACAGTGAGCAAAACAATACTGTACACACGAGCTTAATAAGTGAAAATAACCACAGTTTTTACTCCACACAACCAGAGACGCAACAGCCAAACCATGACCAGGAAGTCAGTGCGAATAGCAACTCATTATTTAATCATACTGAAACTGTCTCAACTGATAGTAGTACTAATGTTCCGATTGTTTATATTTCAGAAGAAAGAAATATACCTACAGCTAAAGCGGAATACATCGGGCCACAACCACAACACATCGTGTAATCTCAAGTAGTTCAGCAGATATGTTAATAGTGTCTGCGAACAAAGTCGAACAAAAGAGAAAAGCGTCATTCAAAGCCTGCTAGGTTCATCAATCACTAGCGCCAAGCTAATGCCTGTGCTAAATGCGATTGACTGACCATGTCTCGCTGCTGATGATCAGCAATGGTTCTTGCTAAACGTAACACCCGAAAATAACCACGTGCAGACAAATGCAATCGCTCGGCTGTTGCTAATAAAAATTGCTGCGCTTTATCGCTTAATCCACACACTTGTTTTAATTCTTCTCCCTGTAGATGCTTGTTTAATTTCGCTTGTCTTTGATATTGACGCTCTCGTGCTGCTATCACACGCATGAGACGAACTGCAGAACCCTCCCCTTGACTCGATGATTTCATCAACTGACTTAAAGGAACTCTTTCTATATCAATCCGAATATCAATACGATCCAACAAGGGTCCTGAGATTTTTGACTGATAACGTTGAATCTGATCTGGCGTGCAACGACAATCAAAATCGCGATCTAACAGGTAGCCACAAGGGCAAGGGTTCATTGCACAAACCCACATAAAGTCGGCAGGAAACATCACCTGTTGAGCCGCCCGGGAGATGAGAATACGACGATTCTCAAGCGGCTCGCGAAGTGATTCTAGTACTGAACGAGCATATTCGGGTAACTCATCCATAAATAATACACCATGATGCGCCAAGGAAATCTCTCCCGGCTGTGGCGGTGACCCACCCCCAACCATGGCAGCCACAGACGCAGAATGATGAGGAGCGCGGTATGGTCGTTGAGACCAGTGATCGTTATTAAAACCATCAGCAGACAAAGACTGAATCATGGCACACTCCAACGCCTCAGATGATGTCAACGGTGGCAAGAGTGTCGATATGCGTTGTGCTAACATACTTTTTCCACAACCCGGTGATCCGCGCATCAGCACGTGATGACCTCCACTGGCCGCAATTTCTAACGCGTATTTTGCTGCAGTTTGACCTTGTACTTCGTTCATATCCACCGACTGCAAGCCACTCTCACTACCGACTTTATGTGGAGCGGGTGTAAGGAGGCTGACTTTATTCAAATGCGCCACCACGTCAGTTAAATGCCCTGCAACAAAAACCGTTGATCGATCCACATAGGACACCTCTTGCTGATTACTCTTGGGTAAAAACAGTGAATGTTTCTGTTGTTGCGCTGCAATAGCAAATGGCAGTGCACCCTTAATTGATCGCAACTCACCCGACAAGCCCAATTCTCCAGCAAATTCACAATGATGCAACACAGACTTATCTATTTTGTTCTGCGCAACCAACAAGCCTAACGCTATCGGCAAATCAAAACGCCCCCCTTGCTTTGGTAAATCTGCCGGCGCTAAATTGACCGTAATGCGCCTAGCTGGTAACTCAAACCCATTACTCATTAACGCACTACGAACACGATCACGACTTTCTTTTACTGCCTTTTCAGGCAAGCCCACAATGTTAAATGCTGGCAACCCATTTGACACGTGCACTTCGATGGTCACCAAGGGTGATGTCATACCACACTGCGCGCGTGAAAAAACTCGAGATACTGCCATAATGCTGTCCATTTAAAAATAACAGCATAGACGACGTGATTAAAACCGCAATACCGAGGTGCGTAGTGACCAACGAGAGTTGCTCTTCATGGTAAAAAACTATACACTTAATCTATTAGAATGAGAATAGGATAATGGCATGGACAAAATTTTTCTAGTAGTAGCGTCACTAGCTGTTATTCATTACTTATACATGGGCATTGCATCAAAAAATGCGAAAATGATACAGGCGTTGAAAAACTACGATGTAAATAAAATCAATTCCCTCCCTTCAGCTGATCTCAGGCAAGTATTTAGTCATCATTCAGACTCAAAAATAATGCGTATCGTAATGTCATCGGATATCAAGAGAGGGAACAAAACGGCCATCACCTGGATGGTTCTGTGCTTCCCTAAAAAAAAGAAACCAGGTACTGACATCATCAATCGATTCAACCAATGTTTAGACTTCTTCACACAACATCATCCAAATGTAATCAATACGACAAACGGAGATGGTACAACCGCACTCGAAGTTGCTTGTTACCGTGAGCTCATTGACATCATACCAAGCCTACTGTCTGCTGGCGCTGAAATTAAATTTGATATCAACATTATAAAAAATGATAAGATAAAAACATGTGTAACAGAGCATGCAGAAAAATCGATCCAAACCGACTGACCTGCACTAACCAGATATTAAATTTAGTAACACCATAATACCCAACAAGAAGAAGTCTCACTCTTCCCACCGACTACATTTATGATCACGCTGACTTACCAAGGCCGATATGATCTCTTGATCGCAAATACCCATGTACTGAGACCATAAAGAACATCAGCTGCACCGCCAGAAACGCAATAGACTCAAGTATAAGAGTCTCTGTGTCATAGGGAGAATTAAGATGATAAATCGAATTCATGTAGTGATAATAGCTACTTAATTCATGTCGTACAACCATGAATAAAATAAGAGATAGAACAAACCACACAATAAATAAACGACCTTGTCTTCTGTGATGCGACAATACCTTAGCCGAATTACCAAATCGAAACGCATAAGACGCAACAAAAGCTGATATCTTTGCAAAATAGCTCACACATAATATCATGGACAACGGCACAATGAACCACAATGACGCGTCGCTAGGCAACAGATGCAAGGTGAAGACAATCACGGATCCCGTAACAATAACAACCACGTAAAACAACCAAATGAGCTGAGCACGATGCCAACGAGTTTCTTCACTTATTTCTTTCATAACTTCTCCTCCTTTGTGGAAATTATAGTAAAGATAATCGCGTTGTCAAACCGCATTCAAAACCTGAATTAACAGGAATTATCATTCAGTTACGGGGATTATTTCTCAAAAATGTGATAACCTGGGCTCACTTTATCACGAAAAAACGTCATAATCGCAATAGCGCCATCAGCACCCAAAATAAGGTGTAACTGAAACCCTTTCGCACTGAATCTTAATCATCTTAAAAAAACAGCTGATCGATAAAAAGATAGCAAAAAAATTCATAACTTCGTTATGAATTTTTTCATCACAGAGAATATTAAAGGGCCACCTTATTATGCGCCCCATAATCTATATCAACAGAGTCATCTACAAGCGGCGACTCCATTCTCTGCTCTACCGAAAGTTCAACTACCTCACCTTTTTGCAGCCAGCTTTGAATACATTTAAGGCCCTCTGTCTGATAATCAACAATAGTCCGCGTCATACACAAGATAATGATAGCTATCAAAACCAAAGGAGTATGAGAAACAAACGCTTCTGAGCTAGAGCACATGGGAATATCAGATGTCCTATTACAGGAACTCAAATATTCAAAGGCGGTACTAGACCAACTTGGCGCTGACGAAATACCTTCTGACAGGCAGCTCATACCAACAACGCCATTTACAAAAAGATACCGACCTGGAGATTCCCAAAAGCCATATCTAGACTGAACATTACTGTCGATAAAATTATCCCCATCAAAAAAAAGTCGACCAACAAAGCAATAATCCGTAATCAGAACACAAAAAAAAGGAATCAAGGAAAAATGACTCAACAAAGGATTATCCTCAAAAAAAACCTCACTATTTTTGTAATGAGTGGAACCTGCACCGACTTGGTAAAGCCAGAATATGGTATCATTAACTCCGAGCTTGCTCGTCACCCCCTCTGATAACGAAGAGCATATCGCAACAACGCGAAGTGTAACAAATTTCAATTTAGCCATAACCAAAGGGTCATTTGACCTGATAGCACTTTTTAACTTTTTAAAACAATCATAAAACATACCCATCCTCCACAGTAAGGCATACCATCCCCACTAAATAATAGTATTGAAAAAACAACGGAATCATTCCGTCAAAAAAATAAAAATACAGAAAGGCGGCTAGCAAGATGTTCACCAAGTAATTACAGTTTATAAATAACCTAATAATTAAATAATTGAACCACCAAGCCGCTAAATACTAGGAGGAAAAAGAGAACAGCGAAATGCATTAGCATGTTGACACGATATTATTTTCATAGCCTTACACCTTTTTTGTTGATTTGGGGCCTATTTATTCGCAGCAATCATAAACAAGCCACACCAAGGTGTCAAGCCAGAATCAATCATGACACACAGAAACTTGCTGCGTTCTACTCGCTATTGGTTATTTTAACGTAAAAAAAAACACATAAGAGGCAAAAGAACACCCAAATAAAGCGAATTAGATTTACTAGTAATTTTGCTCTAAAATTACTATGTGTGGATTGAATAATTAACTTAAGGCGACTTATCCATGGATATAAACACCAGCCTGATTAGCTTCTTTTCTTCATTAGGCATTACGCAATATTTCGGGGTCAATGGTGGTGGTGCTATTCAATTTGCGAAGTACCTATCAGTCTATTCACAAGATACCTCTGACCCAAATTATTTCTATTTAAGCGAATACTGCGCCGGCTTTGCACCACTTGGATATTATCTCACGCACAAACGACCAGCGGCATGCCTGATCACAACCGGTGCCGCCGAAAAAATGGTTGGTGTTGGCATCAGTGATGCAAGATTCATGAATCTGCCCTGCCTTTATTTAATGCCCTTGCCTTCACAAGCCGCCAGCCATCATTACCCATTGCAGGATGTTAGCTCAAATGGCATGAACATTGTCAGTCAATACCAAGCGGAACTCGGTGAAGCCGTTATTATTATCGATGAAAACTGCAATCTAATTAAAGCACTCAGTAATATAAAACGCATTCTCGACAATCATCACCCCGTTGTCGTTTTCTTTCGACCTGAGGTATTATGTCGCCCGCCCTCAATCAAACTAAACCGATTCATTGAGTCCAGTAAGGAATCTGAAGATGCATTAAAAGTCGACAAAAAATCAATTACAACTCTGATCCGACACCTAAAGAAAACAAAACCACATCATCGAATTTTAGTGATGTGCTCGACAGAATCCAGTACAAATCAGATTCCAACAGAAGTCGTTTGCGATTTTGCCAACAAAATTGACGCACAAGTTATTTATAGCGTTAATGGAGATAACTCAGCCAGCGCCACCTTCGAAAGAAACTTGGGTCACTTGATGCTCGGCGGCAATCCCGATGCTGTCAATGCTTGGAATAACATTAATAAAAATGACACGCTCATTTTTCTTGGAATTGACGTTGGAGAATATGTACTAAACCTTAAAGGACTTCCCAAATGTAACTGCTTTTGCTTCACAAATCACTCTATCGGTTATGGGCAAATAAAAGGAAGCTACAAACATTTAACGCGCCATTTCTACCAGCAGATTAATGGTGAAATCGCAACATCCCTGAAGTTTTTTCTTAAAAAAACACAAAACAGCACGTTCCCACATCACGATAAATTTCAAAAAAATCAAGCTGCAATAAAACCCTTACAAACAGCAAGCTCAAAACACCACATTAACTTAATCTCTTTTTATGAAAAACTGGATAGCTTATGGAAACCAGACACCTTGGCATTTGAAGATATATGCATTGCCTATCGCGACCGCCAGGCCATTCTCATGAACCCCAATCCGAAGGTAAAAATATTTACGGCCAACCACGGGTCCGCGATGGGCGGAGCCTTTGGCATGGGGGTGGGGGCAAGCCTACACACGTATAAAAAAATCTTCATTTTTTCTGGTGATGGCTGCTTTCGAATTTATGGCGGCAACTTAGCTGAAGCCGCTAACCTCAACATCACCTTATTTGTGTTTAACAACATGGAACTCTCTTTGGTACAGCATGGCTGCGAAAGCATCATAAACGACCAAGAATCGTATCACTACCACACCAATGTGAATAGCGTAAATTGGGAGTCAATCGCCAACGGCTTCAATTGGAACTGGGCCAAACTCAACCCCAACCTGTCTAATCTCGATGACATCATGAATCTATCTTACAATAACAACACAAAATCACTGTTAGTTGAAATACCAATTAACCCGAAAGAGATCGTAGGTGAAAACTTTCGAATCATGAATTTAAGTCAGGTTGATGCTTAAGCCTTGTGACCCACCGCTCACTCACACAGACTCAGGTAAATAATGACTTAGCCTTTCTCTCGCCCTGGTAATAACGCTAAATAACCACCATCAACTAAAATATCCGTACCCGTGGTGTAACTCGATTGATTCGACGCCAAATACACCACCGTGCCGGCAATTTCATCGGCTTCGGCCATCCTTTGCAGCGGTGCAATCTCAACCAGTTTCTTATACAAATCGGTTTCACCCTCCCAGTGATAACGATTCATATCCGTCTTGTGCGCCCCCGGACTAATTGAGTTCACTCTAATACCGTATTGTGCCAACTTATTTGCCATGGATTCAGTCGCCCGAATGATACCAGCCTTAGCCGCGTCATAACTAATGGCACCTGCACCTCGATGACCAGAGACAGACGAAAAGTTAATGATGGATCCGCCATGGCCTTGCTCTATCATTTTCTTAGCGATCAACTTGGCTAAGAAAATCGGCGCCTTTAGATTGACATCTAAAATGAAATCATACTCCTCTTCACTCTCTTTTAAAAACCCGTTCTTTGCAGCCATGCCTGCATTATTCACCAAGACATCAACTCGATCAAATCGCGCTATTGTGTTATCTAAAATCCGCTGTCGAGCATTCACTTTTGTAATGTCTGCTTTGAGAACGAGCAATTGATCCCGGTAATCACTTAACTCCGATTCAACCAGCCTTGCTTTTTCCTCGTCGTTACCATACACAATCACTACCTTGGCTCCCATGCACAACAACTGCTTGCTGATAGCAAACCCCATGCCACGAGTACCTCCGGTGACAATCATCACTTTATTTTTAATCGAATAATCTTGCATAGATACCCCCTCCTTCTTCAAACCTCAATAGCCTAGCACGACACATAGAAAAGATCACCTCTACTCAGAACCCCCATTTTTTGATAAAATATCAACAAGCAATAATAACTTAATCTAACGACTTCACAGTCGAGGCTAATTTCATCAAGACATCTCCTTATCCAATAAAAGAACATTAAAAAAAGCATTAAAAAACAGGCGTTTGACTAATATATTTACACGCCTATTGATTTACATCAATAGACTTTTTCTTTAGTCTATCGTTGCATAAAGCACCACAAAATAAAAATTTGCTGGCCAATAACGACAAGGAAATCATGATGAAAAGCAACGCTAGAAATACACCCACCCCTCTACTTCGCGCACAAGAGATCAAATACAATGAACTCTCAAAAAAATCATCAATGAAAGTTGAAAAAAAATTGGAACCGCTGGAAATAGTTCTCGAAGACTCGACAGAAGATGTGACTAACGATTCAACCACAAACAACACCACTCCAAACAAAAAATCGTGCTACCCATCATCATTACACGCCTATTACCAGGTATCACAAGACGGATTAAATCTACAGAACCATCAACGATACATGACCTCTCGTGTTATCACCACTCGAGCCATTCTCAACAACAGCGAAGCATTCAAACTACTACCACAAGATTTACAACGTCAACGGATCACACAGGCGGCATTAAAGGTGTCAAAGTTCTATACGCGTCATGAAACCGCTATTGATATCATGAAAATAACGTCACTGATTTATATATTCTTGGTATCTCTAAGTGTCATCGGCAATTCAGCAAAGGCCATAGGCGCTAGAAGCTTTACTGAGTTTTTTGCATTTGCAAATGACCCTGCCATGGCCGTAGCCGTCGGGCTGGCGACCACGGTTGCTTTCCAAAGCTCGTCCACCGTAACGTCACTCGTTACCACTTTGGTCGGCGCGGGCGTCTTTAGTAAAAACATTGCCAAGTACATGGTGTTTGGCGCCAACTTAGGCACTACCGTGACCAATGGCCTGGTTTCTTTGCTTTGGTCATTTAAAATTAACAAGGAAGAATTTGCTAACCGTTTCTCTAAAGCAACAGTGCATGATATTTTCAACATTTGGTCACTTCTCTTTGCCATTACACTGCAAGCATCTTGCAATTTTTTTGACTGGACAACAGAAGCCATGACATCTGACATAAGTAATGGTAACAATGAAAATCGCGGCCAAAAAGTTAACTTCCTAAAACTCATCACTGGCCCATTATCCAAATTAATACTGAGTGTTGATAAAAATGCCATGAAAGTAATCACAAAAAACCCCCAAGCTAAAATCTGTTATGACACCATTATCAAACAAGGCCTCTTCACTGGAATCAATGGGACTGACGAGGTCAAAGGCTTAACGACTTTAATAGCATCGATTATCACACTAAGCTACTCCTTATATAAAATCACACGCATCACAAATAAAATGATTCACCAACTACACAACAGCCATAACAAAAACCCACAAGGATCCTGTGTTACCAAGTTGAATAATGTCATCAACACGTTAACACCAAGGTGTGGAGCGCCCAACCCAGCTATCCTCAATTATTTCAAAGGCTACGCAACCATTTTTACTAGTGTGATCTTTACCATACTGGCCCAATCAAGCTCGGTCACCACGTCTCTTTACACCATACTATTATTCGAAGAAAAAATTAACGATAAAATCTTTTTAGAAGCCGTTATAGGGGCCAACCTCGGCACCGTATTTTCTTCAGTGATGGCGGCCTGGTCTGCCAAATCACATGCTAAAGATGCATTCCAAGTGGCTTACACTCATTTGCTATTCAATCTCATTGGACTCGCCATACTTTACCCCATACCCAAGGTCAGAGAATTTACATTAACCAATCCCACGCAGCACCTTGAGAAACTACTTAAGAAAAGTAAAGCATTTGGCCCACTGTATCTTTTGTGTTTGTATGTCGCACTGCCTGCGTTAGTGATCGTAGTTGGCAACGCATTGCGCGGTGCTGATATCAGTAGTGAAAACCACTCACACATCAACGCAACCCTAGGACTGAACCTCACAAACAGCTCCTTGTTAGAAATAGCGCCATCTTCCTCATTTAATTGCTCAATGCTAAAGTAGAAGAGCGAAAAGTTGTTAAAAGCGTCACCCAACGGTGACGCTTCTCGACTCGAAGTTAGGTTGGGAGCAACTGTTTACGGCGCTGAAAAATATTGCACCACGTCCTGAACATTCGGATCAACAGCGCTTCTCGACTTGCAAGCAAACAATCCTGCGGTGGAGGACCGATCACACAGGTACTGATTAGATTTATCAAAGTCTTGTGTTACCACACGATAAAAATCAACACCAAGAAACGTTGCAAACTGTGTTTTTAGATTCTCACCAATTTCAGGCTTATTCTTGGAACTGGCGACTGGATCAACCTTTTTTCGTTGTTGCCCACCATTAGCTAAATAAGTTGGTGTCTTAGCGCATGCGTTTGCACTCGTCATTGCTAGCCACTGTTGCGCTATTACTTGCCCCATATCACATAAGAAACCGGAATACGTGTAATCTGGTGAATCCGTTTTATCATTATAATAACTGTCCTGCGAATACGACAGCGGCAGCATTACTCGAAAAGGCACCCCGCCAAGAACAGCAGGCAAACCCGCACTGTCTGAATTAAAACCGGTTGTCATACTCCCAATCATTGAATACAAATTATCACTCTGCCCTTGATAATATGTGTCATAAAACATCACAGACGCAAAACAGCGACCGTCACATCGCTGCTTCAATATATCATCAATCATGAATGTCGACTGTGTTAACCAACTTTTTCCATCATATTTCTCATTATAAAAACCACTTTTACCCGCGACTATCGCAAACAACCCTTTTCCCTGATTCAGCTTCTGACTACCGATAACATCATCACGCAACGCCTGAAAGTACGGTAATGTTTTTTTCTTCTGATTATCAAAATACAGTTTTGCAAACGCGTTGTAGTCCAGAGCTTTAAGCGAACTGCTAGGAGCATAAAGCTTATAATTATCATTGTAAACTTGATTAACCGCCACCGGCTCGTAATCCACCGCAACACCATCTGCGCCAACCTGCTCGGTAAGACTGACTAATGTTTTGGCGTCACCAGTCGGGTTGCTTACTTTTAAAAAATTGCAACTCGCATCCGTTGGCATAAAACTACTCATAATAAGCACTTTCACTTGCGTTAACTGCGGCTGTTGATGTAACGCTTGAATAATATCCTTATACTGATTAATCACACTTTGTTTAGGTGTGTTTATTTTGACGTTACACTCGCTGTAGACTTTGCATCCCTTCATGTGATCTGCATCACAAGGGAACGATGATGTTTTCAATCTATACATCGCTGTTGCTTGAGCACCATTGTTATCAACCACACCAAACGTCGACGGAACACTAGCATCTTGTGTCAATTCAAACCCATCCAAGTAAACGTATTTCACATGGGGAATTTTTGAAATCAAGCTCGCAAGCTCAGTGGGGTAAGTTGAAGTATAACTTTTTGGTTTGAAATAAACCACCACACCACTACCACGCTGCAATGGTGATGCGAGCTGCGCTGTCGTTATTTTTGATGCTCCAGAATGACATGACTTAGTCATAGCTGCAGACGAATCACACGTGGAAGCATGCATTATTGTTTTATGTCCCGTTCGAGCGGAACACCCTAACACAGTGACCACAACACACATCGTTCCAATTCGTAAAATCAATCGCACCATTCGCGACACATAGCCCTCAAGAACCATCAAGCCTCTCCATCACCTTAAACCACTAAAACAGATTACCTCAAGCACATAGCTATGACAAACAACTTTCTCGCTTTGTGCGCGATAAAAAAGAGCAACGGTATAAATTAATGTCATCGTTGCTCATAGTTACTCTTATAAAACTAACTAAATAGGTATGCTAGTCATATTTTTCAATTCATAGCCATCTCACCTTCTTCATGGCATTGGAAATTACTACGTCCGTCTATATATAAAAAGCCGGTTTTGACCCCTTCAGTCGTCCCAGGAGAAACAGGAGAGTCAGGTTTGGCTGACTCCACATCAAAGGTTAACGTACCCGTATCTTCATTATAAACAGCATTGCTCAGCTTAATATGCTGCTCAGTATAGACCTCCATCTCCTGCGGTTCATCTTCCTCTAGAAACATAGAGTATCTCGGCTTATACATTCCGTAGCTAGTTTTAAGTATTGCATTAGGGGGGTTACTATAAAACCCACTAGGGTCATCTTGACGCCAAGCTTTTACAAGATCGTTTATACCAACAAGCTCGGAATCAAAAGGTTCATACTTAAATTTAACAACATCATATGGTGCATCAGTAATCTCTATCTCAAGTTGAAGTTTATCTTCTTGAGGTGTGATACTGTGTTTAAGTAAATTTATCGTGTACATATACCCACAATTTTGTTTTTCATTAGCAAATGATACCCCGCCACTAAACAACACGGCTAGAGCAAGCGTTGCTCCCATTATTTTTTTACATATCATATCTATTCCCCCGTTTATTTTATGCTCATACTAAATATAGTACATAACCACGTTATTTCAAATTTTTATTAAATTATAACCAATTGATTTCAATCACAATAATAACGAAGCGTCTTTTTTTTTATGGTTTACGTTAACCTTGTAAGGCCCTAAGAAGCACTATTATGCGATCCACCATGACCAACAGTTTAGTAGCCACGCTACGACGGGTAGAGAGAGTGAATATTATAGTACGATTGATCAAAACTCAGGTATCGGCTCCACAGCGCTTAACCGTGTACCCAACAGTGAAAATTAACCTCAAGTTATGTGACGGTGATTCAATTAAACACCATAATTGTTGCTTTTGTTATTTACTTCTTAAGATGAACATGGCCAGATCTCTCGACACTTGTGGCCGATACCCAACACATCGTAAAATATCACACTCTATTTGCGACATGAACCTGAACGGAGCTATTGAGTGTCTTTTCTGTCACGCAGCAGCTCATCCAACTGTTTTTCGATCTGCTCAAGCTTCTCTCGTGTTTTTTGTAACACTTTAACTTGAATATCGAATTCCTCTCGGCTCACCATATCGAGCCCCTCAAGAGACCGGCTTAACTTTGCCTTAAAGTGCTCCTTTGCGTCTCGTGGAATATCTTTTACCCCCTCGGGCACTTTCGACATCACCGACTCAATAATTTCACTGATTTTATCTTTATCTAACACGGCCTACCCCCGGGCAATTCCTGATGGTTCATAATTTATCGCACTAACCCGCTGAAGACAAGTGCAAACCTAGACAAAACTTCGCTTACGACAGAAAATAAGGTATGATATTTGAACTCGACTTCAAGGAGCCACCATGATCTACCAAAATATTCTCGAAACCATTGGCCAAACACCGCATGTCAAAATTCACAAAGTCGGTCAAGAATTAGCATGTCAGCTGTATGCAAAATGTGAGTTTCTAAACCCAGGCGGCTCGGTTAAAGATCGTATTGGCTATAACATGGTACTGGAAGCTGAGCGTGCTGGCGCCATCAAACCCGGAGATACTCTAATCGAACCTACGTCAGGTAACACCGGAATCGGAATCGCGCTCGCGGCAGCGGTCAAGGGGTATCAAGCCATCATTACCATGCCTGAAAAAATGAGTCACGAAAAACAAGTGGTACTCGAAGCTTTGGGTGCTAAAATTTATCGCACACCAACCGAGGCTGCCTACGACGACCCCGACAGTCACATCTCGCTAGCAAATCGATTGCAAAAAGAATTACCACGTGCTCACATACTCGACCAATATGCCAATCCGCACAACCCCAACGCACACTATCAGTTCACCGCGCAAGAAATCATTGATGACTTCGGCACCGACTTAGACATGGTCGTTATGGGCGTTGGTACCGGTGGGACCATCACGGGCGTCGCAAAACGATTAAAAGAATTTAACCCTAACATCACTATCATCGGCGCAGACCCCGAAGGATCAATTCTGGGCGGTGGAACAGAAGTCAGCTCGTATCATGTCGAGGGCATCGGTTATGATTTTTTTCCTGACGTGCTAGACAACAACTTAATTGATCGCTATATCAAAACCAACGACCGTGATTCATTCCGCGTTGCGCGTGAATTAGTGAGCAAAGAAGGGCTACTCTGTGGTGGCTCATGCGGTGCTGCGATGAGTGCCGCCTTGATTGCTGCAAAAGAACTAAAGCCCAATCAAAAATGCTTAGTGGTATTACCTGACTCAATACGAAACTACTTAACAAAACACATTGATAACGGTTGGATGGCAGAGCACGACTTTTTGTGATAACACATGGCAACTAAACATTCCGCTCGCACATAGAACACCGTCAATTATTCACACCACCAAGTTACTAACCCGACCACAAAAACACGTTTCACGTGAGATTTGACAGACACGTTGTCGGCACATACAATGATGAACAAGAAATCCATCACCAAGTTAAGATAGAATTAAAAAGAGCGCAGTTATGAACCCAGAAATGCTAACCGAACACCTGAGTGCCGTCAGATCGTACTTCGTCATCCAACCAGACAAAGACCCAGCATACCTTAAAACCTTGTATGAACTACTCACCAAGTCGTTAGATAGTAACACGACAACAGACATAGTCGCCATCAAGCAAAACTGGCAGCAAGTAATGCAACTTGTGATCCCTCTCACAAACACACTGCCATCCATTATAAATGACTACAACCAACTTTGGTACGCCACGAAAATTATCAAGCACGCTCTTAAGTCCTGGAAGAATCGCCCACGCATCACCCTAACAAATGCCTTGAGACCACGATCACTAACCTGCATCCTCCTTTGTTACGCATTCACAGACACCGCCCACGCTGCAACAGCCTTCATACCAACAACAATAGCACGACTTAGCTCTGCTCAATCACCAAGAGAATACGCTGAAATAGTAGAATCTCTACACAAAAAAATCTTTACCCGCCACAGACCTACCAACTTTAGACTTGCTTGCAAGCAACAAATAACAAACTTAATTACTCTGATATACTTACATGCCTTGCCGGAAACAACCGACACTTGGAGACAAAAAGAAAACAATAGAGCCATTCGCTTTCATCAAGTCAGAGACACACAATTAGAAAAAATTTGCCGAAACTATATCCTTGAAGCTAGAAAAAAATCAAAAGTCATCAAAGCAAGAACAATTAGTTCAACTCCAATACCCAAGAAACGCGGTCGAGAAGATATCAGCACTGACCAGTTAACAACGCTACTTAGCGCTGCAAGTTTGACCGACAGATCAGAACCAACACCAAATAAAAAAAGAAGAACTGTAGACAAACACCGAGAACTCGCACCTGGAGCCGAGAAAAATGCAATGGATACGCATGAGTTCTTAGCCACAAGAGCGATGCCATCAAACCCTGAGACCACGAATGAACTTCCACGCTCATCAATGAGGATCAACACCCATCAGTAAAAGCACCAACAGATTACAAGAAAAGAGCCAAACCAACATGCTATCACACAAACAGATTATTACGCGTATTCTCAGCGGTCAAGTTAAGTTGACTGCAGAAAGCCCCTTTACAAACAAAATCAGAAACAATGAAAACGAACATCATAACTTTATTCAAGCACTAAAAAACACGCTCAACGAAAGCAAGACTACCGACTTTAACCGTTTTTACAGAGCACTAGCGAGCTTAAGCGAAGGTGACAGGCGCTTAATCTGGCCAACGATTTTAAATCTCTTATTAAAAATACTCACCGAAATTAATGATCCCCGACTCTCATCAGCACAACAGATCAGTCTTGCGAAAATAATCTATCTAACTAGCACGCCATCCACCCATCAAGGCTACCGCACTGAACTATCAAAACAAATTCGTGACAACTCAGTCACTCAGATGATCACAAACAGTCACTTCACGTCTTTATGTTTACATACACTGTATGATCGCACATTCAGTCCAGTCGATCTGTACCACTCCGCTGCAGGCATAACCATGCGTCTGATTGGTATTCTGTCTAACATAACAATGAACCTGAAACGAAACCAACCGTCACTAGAAGACATAAAAAACCAAATCACACAATCCTTTTCAATCATTCGACAAGTCGGCACGAAGACCACAAAAAAAACAACACCTCAAATTTTAATCACTGCTTGGCATGTCACTGTTCTCAGCTACATTAAAAACTGTGCAGACCAGCTTGACAAACAAGAGACTTCTCGCGCTATGTGTGTATTACTCTCACGATCACGACTACAACTTGCCTATTCAACCCGGCTAATTCGTCAAACAAGGCAACCCAAACCACCCCAACCACTAAAACGAGAACAACCCTCATTCAAAACGGGTGAAGGAGAAACAAATACTGACAACAAGAAGAAACCACGCATAAACCACACAAATAATGATCTGGGTAGCACATTAAAGAACCTCAAGATATAACAGCATAGTTACTGAAACTTTAATAAAAACAATGCTACAATAATGCAATCTGTTGTAATAAGGAAAGACATTATGTCGCACAGCAAAAAATTAGAAACTCGCGCCATTCATGGTGGACAAGAATTTGACCCAACAACTGGCGCCGTGATGCCCCCCATATACACCACTAGCACCTATCGCCAAAAAAGCCCAGGTCAACACGCCGGTTTCGAATACTCGCGTTCACATAACCCTACTCGTTTTGCGTATGAACGCTGTGTTGCCAATTTGGAATCCGGTCGCGATGGATTTGCGTTTGCTTCTGGCCTCGCGGCCATTAACACCATCATGGACTTATTACAACCCGGCGACCACGTCATTGCCTCTGATGACCTCTATGGTGGCACGTTTCGCTTATTCGACAATGTTAAGCAAAAACAACAGGGCATTCAATTTAGTTTTGTTGACTGCACTGACATCAATAACTTATTACATGTGATCACGCCACAAACGAAAATGATCTGGGTTGAAACACCGAGCAATCCGCTGCTCAAGCTTCTCGACCTTAATGCACTCGCTGAGTTTGCACATAAGCATCAACTCATTGCTATATGTGATAACACTTTTGCCAGCCCGATCATACAACGTCCTCTCGAACTGGGTTTTGATATCGTCATGCATTCGGCCACAAAGTACCTTAATGGTCACTCGGATGTCATCAGTGGCGTGGTCGTATCGAAGGACCCGGAATTAACTGAGCGTCTTCGTTATTTACAAAATGCAGCGGGCGCCATTGGCGGCGCATTCGACAGTTACTTTGTTCTGCGAGGGCTTAAAACGCTGGCAATCAGAATGCAACGACACTGTGAAAATGCCATGACCATTGCCACCTGGCTTGAAGCACACCCCAATGTTAAACGTGTCTACTACCCAGGGCTTGCAAGCCACCCTCAACATGCTATTGCACGCCAACAGATGGATCTTTTTGGTGGCATGATATCATTCGAGCTTAATGCCACGCGTGAACAGACCATCCTGTTTTTAGAAAGCTGTCGCGTATTCACACTCGCAGAAAGTTTGGGCGGTGTGGAAAGTCTCATTGAGCACCCCGCCATCATGACTCATGCCTCTATTCCACCGGATCATCGAGAAAAAATCGGTATCACGGATGGGCTGGTTCGCATATCGGTTGGAATTGAACACGTGGATGACCTCATCGATGATTTAAATCAAGCTATCACTCTAGCCATAGGATCCTCATAATGACAGACGATTTAAAAGATACCATCAAAGCCGCAATCAAACTAAAGTCACCAAACTATCTTCCACTGCGCTCTATAATCCAAAAAAAACCAGAGCTCTTAGCCACCAATGACCAATCAAAAGAAGACTCGAAAACGTTACAAGAGAGCGCATATTTACTGACAGATAAGTACTTTTCCAAATATAACAACTCAACACGAGAAAACTGGCAAACCACACTGCTGAAAGATCAGAATATTTTACTTATTAGGCACCAAGACGGCCTCCCGCAGGTTTACACGGTTGACAATTACCAAACACCGCTACTCAGTGACACTAGCTTAGATCATGCACTTACACACGAGAATTTTGAAAAAATCATACGGTCTTTCCAAGCTTACTATAGCCAGAAAGATAGTTCCGAGCTCGATGAATCAAGACTATATGAACTCGATCCGCCTTTCACATTATTCTCGCTAGCTTATTTACGATACCAGTATAACAAAAAATTCACTAAACCGCAGATAGCAACTTTATATGAAACTTTCCCAAATGCTATCAATGATATCACCTGCGACATTATTCATGACGAATACCGAAGGTTAAATTTAGTCAAACATAATAACTTGTTTGTGCTGCCATGGATTGACCTTAACGGGCACGTTGCTCGCAAACGCGGCATCATTTCACTAGAGACATTACTCGAGCATCACTCAAACACAGCAATCGACCTCAGCTTAAGCATGCCACAACGGCGCCAGCTAGTGATAAAAATCGTCAAAGCAACGAATGAATTTCGCATTAATAATATCGCTCATAACGCCGTGTGCGCTCAGAATATCGCTATTGATATCGATGATAATAACGAAGTGGAGGTATTTCTTAAGAACACTCTCTTTTCACTTGATACCCCACCATCAAACATCAGACAAAACTATCCGGAGCATTATAAGTTCGATCGCGAACAGCTTTTGACGGTTATTCAACAAGTAATGTTAGGGTGTAAAAAAGCAGAGAAGATATCTCAACTATTAACTGTGTTTCCAGATATTCAAAAGGAACTCAAAGCAATTAAAGAACAACCATTTCGCGATCTCACGAAGTTAATTGATTTTCTAGAAACAAAATCCCACCAACTAAACCAACTCGAATCGTTAAAAACCAGTACAGACAATGAAGTTGCGACCATTGCTACCGTCAAGAAAGAGTTGAGAGCATCGCCCACACCAGAAGAAACCTCCCAAAGTATCGTTAAATTACTCAACTTCGAGAACCTAGCCAAAATAAAGAGCGATAAAGGAAAAGCAACGGCGAAATTTAGTCCTCGAACCTTATTTAGCGAAGAACCTCTTTCCCCTAAAATAAAGCATGAAATTAAAAAGGCGATTTCTCCTAAAATAACACACAAAAAAAAGCCAAAAGAACTGCGCGGTTAAGACATATCTAGTTCAGAGATTTCTGGTGACTGCTTATTCTATTTCAATAATAACAACACTATAGCATCAAACACTCGCCTTAGTTGGTGGCACGTATTGACTATTCTTCTCCACTTCACGAATCTGCAATTGCAAATGCGATTGTTGCTGATATAAATCCACCAAATCTTGTTGAACATCACCAATCTCTTGATACTGATTATCAACATCTCGATTGAGGTTGTCGATAACTTGGAAATCGTCCGATTTCGCTTGCGCAGTCGATTCGTACTCTATATTCTGTTTTTCATCACTAATCCGCTCATAATCATGACCTACGCTAACATTATCAGATCGAATATCATCTTGTTTACTTTCGATATCATTATTAACAGAGGACAACTGCGATCTTAATGATGTTAAATGCTGATAGATCACATGGCCTTGACTTAATTCGTGACTTAACATTGCTAGATGGGCTTCCTTAAACTTAGCATGAGCTGTTGTAGACTCGCACTTTGGCAATAAAGCTTAGATAGAAACACAGTATTGGCGCAAGTCCCCTTTCCATACAACCGCAAAATTACAGCATCAGGGTCGGTTTCACCCTCAGGAAAATGAGCTGATAAAAAAGGCCGCTTAATGCGACCTTTTGTATAGCTAAGACATAGCTTACCATTGTGGCCAAGCATCATAACCAACTGGCTGTGGTGCGTTAGTGAAGAAAGGATCATCGAATGATTGAAAATCACGATTCATCACCTGTTGGAAATGGCGATTCATACGAGCAAATTCACGCTCTTGGTGCAGTTGGCTCACCCGCATATTTTCGTACATTTTTTTTGCTTGTTGGTCGGAAATTTTATGGCCATTGCGATACGCTACCACGTTAGTCACAGGCTTACCATCTTTCCCGATTTGATGGCTAACAAACACCGTTTGAATGGTCGAATGTTGTTCTTGGTTAGCCATCCAAGCGTGCTCTAGCTGTTTTTTATTAACCCAGCCAGTTTTTCCTGAGTCACTAAAACCAACCTTAACCCAGTCGCCTTTTTCATAAAATGGCTTTGCTGTGTGCCAACGCTGTAAACTGATTTGAGTGTGAGCACTTTGCTTGTCTGCCGCTTGATACAAGAACACCTTTTGAGCCGCTTGTTTTACCACCGGTGATGGTGTGACGTTTTGCTTTTCAGCCGCAATCACCGAAGCAGTCCCAACAGCCAAAACAGCACTTAGAATACCAGCCATTATTTTCTTTTTCATATCACATTCTCCTGTCTTTGAATTTTCTTTATTTCCTCTCTCATCTGACTATATCCTAGCGAAAATTCTTGACTGATTCTATTAAAAAATTCGACCTCTGTACAATAATCAACCGGATCAAACACACCTCGATGGTCGCAAAATACGTTAACCCCTCGATTTAGTCCCATTTTTTTCTCGTTAATGACGTGCTCGTTGCCATAATGCAAAACAACCGCACACGGCTGCTGATAATGGTAGGCCCATTTGATAATACCGCGTTTTAATGGCAAAGTGCCCTCGCCCAAATACCGGTGTCCTTCTGGAAATACCAATAGTGACCCACCACGTTGTAAAAAATTACCCATCTTTGCAAAAAGCCTCGCTCTCACTTTTTCTGTTCTTTTGCCACGATTGAATACAATCGCATTTCGTTGCACAAAAGACTCCCAGAAGAAGACAATAGGTAGTAAAAAACCAACAGAAGCCCTGGAAATATAACCACTTTCACCCGGATTTGTAGTTAAGCGACAAACAAAAAAGTCGGCCCAAGATCGGTGATTTGACAAAACCAAGCAAGAACGACCAGACAGATCACGTCGCCGCTCAGGATGCAAATAACGAAAAGTCACCCCAAAAAACTGACACAATGCAACCAAGTGTAAATAGGTGTAAGGAAATTGAATGCGCTTAACCCATTTTAAATATGGATACAAAATAAAATGCAACAGCCAACAACAAAGATAGAAGGACTGCAAAAACAACCAAAAAAGACATAGTTTTAGCAGTTTAATCACGGTCAACTTCTCGCCCCCCCAAAAAGAACCGAAGCATACTAAAAAAAGCACGATCAGTGCAATGCTACGAACGCAAAAACTGGAGTCTCATCAGCTTTTACTATATAGTACAGTAACCTAGGAGAAATAATAAAAAGGAAAAAAAATGACCAGCATGATTTTTACTTCGGAATCGGTCTCGGAAGGCCACCCGGACAAAATAGCAGACCAAATTTCTGATGCGGTATTGGATGCCATCATTGCGAAAGACCCTAACTGCCGAGTTGCGTGTGAAACCCTTGTCAAAACTGGCATGGTTTTACTGGCCGGGGAAATTCGCACATCAGCTTGGATCGATGTTGAATCGCTAACCAGGAAAACTTTGTGTGATATTGGTTACAACAACGCTGATTTGGGTTTTGATGGTAACACCTGTGCGGTTATCAATGCGATTGGTAAACAGTCTGAAGACATCGCATTAGGCGTGGACCAGAGCACCAATAAAGAAAAGAAACTCGGTGCCGGCGACCAGGGACTCATGTTTGGCTATGCTTGCAACGAAACCGATGTTCTTATGCCAGCTCCTATCACCTATGCGCATCGTCTAATGAAGCGACACGCCGAGGTTCGAAAAAGCAACCAAGTCAGCTGGCTCAGACCTGATGCCAAAGCGCAACTGTCCTTTCGCTACGAAGACAACAAACCAGTTGCCATTGAAACCGTGGTGCTATCCACGCAGCATGGCCCTGAAGTGGATGAAAAAACACTAACCGAAGCGGTGATGGAAACCATCATCAAACCAACGTTACCTGAACAATGGTTGCATGCTGGCACGCGTTATCTCATCAACCCTACTGGTCGTTTTGTCATTGGTGGCCCAGTTGGTGATTGCGGACTCACGGGTCGCAAAATCATTGTTGACACCTACGGCGGTATGGCTCGACATGGTGGCGGCGCATTTTCAGGAAAAGACCCATCAAAAGTCGACCGTTCTGCAGCATACGCTGCTCGCTACGTGGCAAAAAACATTGTCAAGGCGGGGTTAGCTGATCGCTGTGAGATCCAAATTGCCTATGCCATTGGGGTGGCGGATCCGGTTTCCGTTCACGTTGAAACCTTTGGCACCGCAAAAATCCCTGAAGAGAAAATTTCCGAATTGGTGCGAGAGCATTTCGATCTTAGCGTAAGCGGTCTGATTGACATGCTAAACCTAATCCAACCCATTTATCAACCAACGGCTAGCTATGGCCACTTTGGTAGACACAACGAGTTTAGCTGGGAAAGTACCGATAAAGCCCAAATTTTAAAAGAAGCCGCTCTAACCAGCGACTGCCTATAAGGAGGAGATCATGACAACCATGACACAAGAAAAAGTAGAAATAACAACCGATTTCAAAGTGGCTGATATCAGTCTGGCTGACTGGGGTCGCAAAGAAATCATTATCGCTGAAACTGAAATGCCAGGTTTGATGGCACTACGAAAAGAATTTGCAGGCAAAGCACCACTTAAAGGCGCTCGCATTGCCGGCTGTTTACACATGACAATCCAAACAGCCGTGCTCATCGAGACTTTAGTTGAACTAGGCGCTGAAGTGCGCTGGTCTTCTTGCAACATCTACTCCACACAAGATCAAGCCGCCGCAGCAATTGCTGAGCAAGGCATCCCCGTTTTTGCGTGGAAAGGAGAAACCGAAGAAGAGTACATGTGGTGTGTCAAGCAAACCTGCTTTGGCCCTGACGGTTGGACACCAAACATGATTCTAGACGATGGCGGAGACTTAACGGCCTACATTCACGATGAGCACCCTGAGTTGCTCGCTGATATTCGTGGCTTATCCGAAGAAACCACCACCGGTGTGCACCGACTGCATGAAATGGCACGCGAAGGTTCGTTAAAAGTTCCTGCCATTAATGTAAACGACTCAGTGACTAAAGCTAAATTCGACAATCTGTACGGCTGCCGTGAATCATTGGTGGATTCCATCAAGCGCGCTACCGATGTGATGATTGCTGGTAAAGTCGCCGTGGTTTGTGGTTATGGTGATGTGGGTAAAGGTTCAGCACAATCCTTACGTGGTCTTGGCGCCAATGTGTGGGTTACTGAAATTGATCCAATTTGCGCGTTACAAGCCGCAATGGAAGGCTTCCGAGTGGTCACCATGGATGACGTTGCAGATCAAGCTGATATATTTGTTACTACCACTGGCTGTGAAAACGTAATCACACATGAGCACATGCAACGCATGAAAGACTTCGCTATTGTGTGTAACATTGGTCACTTTGACTGCGAAATTGATATTGCCAGTCTTGAGCAGTACCAATGGGATAACATCAAACCGCAAGTCGACCAAGTTACGTTAAACGATGGCAAACGCTTGATCATATTGGCACGCGGCCGTCTAGTTAACCTGGGCTGTGCCACTGGGCACCCAAGCTTTGTGATGTCAAACTCATTCACTAACCAAGTGTTAGCACAAATTGAGTTGTGGGAAAATCACGCTAACTACAAAAACGAAGTCTACGTGCTTCCCAAAAAACTGGACGAAAAAGTGGCCAGATTGCATTTAGAAAAAGTGGGTGCAAAACTCACAACCTTGAGTGACAAACAGGCTAACTACCTGGGGCTACCACAGGATGGGCCATACAAGCCCGAGTACTATCGCTACTAGGATCCAAACCAACGAAAAAGCCGGCTAATGCCGGCTTTTTTTTTCCTCACCACTGACTAAAATTGATGCTTAAACTGCACACCTGCAGCAAAACCATCTGTTTCAGTCGTTGTTCCTGTATCGATTACATAACCAAGATTGAGACTCAAATGTTTAGCAAACTCGTGCGTCGAAAATTTATCAAAACCCACGTTTGCTCCAAGTACAATATTTCTCAACTTTGTATTATTATTATCTGTTAGAGTGCGATGCACATACTCTGCTGAAAGCCCTACGGCATCTAAATCATACAAAGCAGCAGCATTCCAAATACTTCCTGAGTTCTCCGCATCTTGATAACCAGCTAACCAGCCTATCTTGTCGATTTTACCCTTCGCAGTTACATTAATACCTTTAACATTGTATCTGTTACCAGATGCGTACTCGTGCGCTCTGTAACCGACCGCAAAATGCACTTTATCAAAATTCATGCCACAACCAACTTCGTAGTTCATAGCATTATTGCTGCCAGCAGACACCGGAGCACCGGTAAAGCCCTCGGAGTCTCTGATCCCGATCGAACCGGTACACATGATTTTATCAGTGTGATAGGCTAAACCGGCAGTAGCACTACCTGCAAACTTATCACTATCATGAACACCATCCACAATTGAACCCCAGCTCGCGCCTAGCTCAACAGTTGATTTAATTGAATTATCAGCATGTGCGGCGAAACCCACAGAGGATAATGCAGCAACAGCCAGCAGTTGTTTCACTTTTTTCATTTTACACCCCCTTTATCGGTCTTTAAAAAAATGTGAGGTTGTTATAGTCGATAGTTAGAGGAATTCAACAAAAAAAACGAAACAGTGTATTCTTTAGGAATATAGATAAAATATTATATAAAATAGACCGGTTTTCGCCATTTTCTAGAGAAATTAAATGTAAAAAAAGTCATGGCACTCACTGTATCATTAAATAAAAGGATAATATATCACACTCGCGATTAAGCAACATGATTATGTCGCATTAGGTGCGGACCACAGCTTAGCTTTCATCGATCGGCTTCACGCATCTCAGCATTAATGTTCCTTCGTCTCGCTTCCACTTATCCTGGGAGCCCGGCTCTTTTATCTGGTCACTCTCGACGCCTATAAAACCAGCGTCTTCTAACGCCACACTCCACTCAGATATGGACAGTAGCTGAAAGGGTAAGTCCAACATATCCGGCCAATCGTGGCTCGCGGTATTTTCCTCGTAGTAATCTAACCCTATCATCAAGTAACCCCCAGGTTTTAATAACGCGTACGCCTTATTTAAAGCAAGACTTAAATCGTTAACATAGTAGATGGATTCCATCGAAAAAATAATATCAAACCGCTGCTTAAATGAATAATGACAAAAGTCACCCACAATATAATTCTCAGTTTCTCGCTGGCGCCTTTCTCGAGCCACCTCAATCATCTGTGGAGCAATATCAATACCAACGGCACAATCGCATGCTTGCTCAGCAACACGCCTAACCACCCACCCGTTACCACAACCCACATCCAAGAATCGGCGACCTTCGAGTGAACCTAATCGCGAGAGCATTAACTCAACTGCGTTCTCATGGCCCGCAGCCATCGTATCTGAACGTCCATTCTGAGCCCAGACGTTAAATAACCGACTCACATTATCATCACTCATAATAAGCACCTCTGTGTTAATGGATTTTTTTTCATCCACCGCCTCTGTAGCATCCATAAAATTACACTCAGACAAATATTATGACTCATTTTGAAAACAACCACCACAATCGACCATCGGTGAATTGAGATCTGAGCAGTAAATCAAACAACGAAACGAAAAATTGACCCTAGCCACCTTATCAGGTGTAACTGGAGCCTGTAGATTTTAAATATATCAATGGTTATTGAAGGATTGTATTTCCTGCTGGATTTCGTTTGGCACATTGGTCCAAGCAATTTTGTGTGAGAGTACTAGTGTGCAACCAAGTTTTTTATAAACCGCGGCAACTATATTTTTGTAGCAGCTCATGATTTCTTTTGATTGCGGATGCTGCTTTGGTGCTTTCCATGCGGCTCCGGAAGGGGGTCGATAAGGCTCAAAACACTGATCTGTATAATTCCATAAAAAGTTACTTTCAATCCAAGATACATGCTCGAACCACGAACAATCCTCGTTTGGGTCAGGCGTTATTTGCAGAAGAGCTGAGTCAGTCAGTTTGATTTCAGTCAGTTCAGCTCGCGTGGGCTTGGGAGTTTTTTCGATCATAACTCCATCAAACGCGCGTATCTTTGCTTGTGTGTCTGCGTTGACATCAGTCCAAGTGGTTTTTGGACTGAGTACGAGCTTAATCCCAAGCTCAGAATGTACAGCATGATAAATAGTAAAATACCAACTTTCAATAGAGCTTGTGATCATTTCGCGTGCTTCAAAACAGTGATCGACATCGTTCCAAATAACGCCACAAGCAGCCCTGTAGACAAATTGAAATGCTGGATCCGGTTTGAGCCTTACTTTCAGTTGACCGAGCGAGGTGACACAGATTTCCTTGACGTAATGTATACTCATAAAGTCTCCTTTTCGCGTAATTCAAGTATAACAAGCCTATTATTCACTCGCACGCTATAAGCCACATTCGTGAGAAGAATGATTTTAGAGGACTTAGTGTTAAGTTGAGCCAGCTAGAAATTGTAGTTTAGTGCAAAGGGGTGTTCGATGTGAAATTTTATTTTGGTGGTTAATCCTGAGCAAAATGTCATGGCGCTTGTCACCTGAGTGGATACTACTCAGGAAAAAATGTTTTTAGACACACTGGGAAAAAACAACACACGTTCAGTAATTAACCCCATAGACAGTCGCAACCAGGCATTGTAAATTGCGTACAAAAAAAAGTGAGGAATGAGTATGAATCCAACAGAGAGCGAATCAGACTATAACGACGACCGCCCAACTATTTTATTACTACAGGATGAAAACCCTCCGGAAGAGGTAGACGGTCCAGAGCGCAGCATGAATCGCAGGCAATTTAGTTTTTACATTTTACAATTCACAGCCACCCTGATTGAGCTTAACATCAGCTATAATTCTCTTGGGCGATGGCAAACACCAATGCTTTGTACTCTCTTCGAGCAACTGATGGACGCGCCTTTGCGTAGTCTGAACCTAGCCTTCAACAATTTCTCAACCAAAACTGAAGCTGAAATTGAAAAATTTAACCAAATCCAATTACCTAAATCTTTAAGAGCGTTTATTTTTTCAGGAAATACATTAACTGAGCCTACTATGCTCGCTCGAAAAATTCCATTCCGGCTACATTACCTCTCCATACTCAACTGCCAATTAGAACGGTGTAGCCCTCGAAAATTATTCAAGGCACTAAGACTGTTACCCCAGCATGTGCAGGAAATTTGTTTTACAAATGAAGAAATGAGAGCTATCAATGACAGTTTTTTTCGATGTGCACTATCAAGAATAGAACGGGAAGACAATCTGGTGATAAAGCTCTTTAAAAGGTATTTTGATGTTTCCTATATGCCATCAAATAGAAAGTGCGTTAATGTCGAAAATTATGGTCACGTTTTGACTACTTTTCATAACCCATCACTTCCAACGCAAATAATCACTAAAACACCACCAGTCGCGTTAGCGCTTTTGCCATCACGCACACGTCATTTCATACGTCATATTCCATCACTACTAAAGTGCAATGAAACAATACAACTACAATGGAAGCTCGTCTGGAAACACATACTCCCCTTCTTGTGTAATGAACAAAGACACGAACCGGCTCTTTACAAAACCACAAGAGAAAAAAACAAACCTCATATCATGCTATTTCAAATGTAATTCCGCTGTAAAGCGAACAAAAAGGCTCTCGGCAGGATCGCACTAAACGAAGCATACTGATTAATTCAGACCTAAGTCATCGCATTCGCAGACTGCTCAGAATTCTCTAGTCTTTTTAGTGCATCAGTTGCAGTCAGGCGTTTTCCTTGGGGCTGGAATAGAGAGATACACAACGAACTAATCTGTTCTACATGATGATCTTTATTCGGAACAGGACTAATTGCATTAGTAATGTGGTTATGTAGCAAGCTAATTTTAGAGTATCGAGACTGGACCAAGTAATGACACATCGCTCTAGTATCAGGCTCTTTCACAAAATGAACCACAGCTGAAGTAACGGACTTGTCTAACTGAGTGGTGAGCAAATCAGCTACTAAAACACGTTTCAATTTGCGCAACAAAATTTTCCCAATAATTTCTTGGTGAATCATAGCAAACAGTACCACTGCGAGCGACCACATATCCGACTGACACACATCCACTTCATTGAATGGCAACGCGAACATTTCCGGCGAAACATAATCAACCGAACCTCTGGTACTACCTTCCCTCTCCGTCACCTCTGAAAAGAGACCAAAATCAATCAGTTTCGCAACAGTTTTATCGCCGACCTGCTCAAGCATCACATTTTCAGCTTTTAAATCAAGGTGTGCGATACCATGAGTGTGCAGAAACTTAAGTGAGCATAGCAGCTGTTTAGCCAGATCAAATAACTCTAACCCAACTAAGCCATCTCGACTGGTTATTCTGTCAAACAAACTTTCTTTCAGTAATGGCATGATGATACAACCCGGTGTTAGGTTAACCCAGCAAAAACCCAAGCACGAGATAATATTTTCATGCTTTAACGCCTTCTTGAAAAAATTCAATTCTCGCTGAACCGGCTTTAGCGTATTTCGTGAACTTATAGAGTACTGCTTAGGGCGTTTAACAGCATGCTCACCTTCATCAAACTTGACCGCTAAAATATCAGCATGCCCACCCGAATCCACAACGCGTATTGCTGCATAAAAAGGAGCACTGTTGACACCACCATCGTGATTTTGTCGCTTGATCATAACAGCACTTTGAGTAGGCTGATTACCTGATTTTGATAAATACTGCGAAAACATGGCATGCTCCGGGGATGATTTAGAATTAATTAGCTGAACTATATATAAAATCACAAATAAAAAAAAGCAAAATATCGTGGTTTAAATTTATCTTAAGAAAAAACGGGATCTACGGATTTCAAAAACAACAAGATGCCTATTACACTTGTGACATAACAGGGCACACACTTTAAATATTTATTAAAACCAACAACACGTTACTTCATTGCGTGACGTTGGTAACACTGATATGCCGCACTTTTTTTCATCCTCTCCAACACCGCACACTCTTCTTCCCACCGAGTCAACTGATTAACTGAATCGATTAAAAAACCATGCTTGCGATTCATTTTTGGCATATGACGATTTTTAAAATGCCGTCGAACTGGGGAAAATAATGCATTAATAAATGGAATTCTTTCATTCATTTCCAACGTAACAATATCACCGGATTTCAGCTGTGGTTTGACTTTACTTACGCCCCCAAATTTCGCTTTATGATGAGCCATAAAAGAATTATAATTTTCAATGATATTATTCTCATGCTCACGTAATGCCACTTTTACAGCACTAAGTTTATAGTCAACATACGTACCCACCATATGCGCTCTTGAACGTTTCCACATGTAATGAAGAAAAAAGCTTTTCAATTTTCTCCTTAGATTCAAACATCTTTCTTGCATTGCATCCTCAAGTTCATCCTTGTGGATTTCAACAAGTAACTTTGCATAAACACAGGCAGCCAAAAGGTTTGTATCGTAATAATTGATAACGTCGGCCCCTGCAAGCACATCAGCACGAACACGCTTCGCTATTAGCGTGGATATCAGCACTGACACAGTCTGTTGACGACGCTCTTCACAATCAACACATTGAGCTGCGGACCCAATCGCTAATGCTATGATTTTATTATTCATCTCATTTATTAATTCTTGCTTGTAGGGTTTCAGATAAACATAATCAGCAGCATCATCTAAAACCGGCGAGTACACGCGATGACACACGAACATAATCACACAATCAAGGTAATCAAGCGGTGCTTTCTCGCTATGAAATGACAAACCTTTCGCATTTTCTATTGCAAAAGTAAAACAATACGAGCGATTCTGCCTCAAACGTCTCCACAGATCAGTCTTAAACAGGCGAACAAACAGATAACGCGTCAACTGACCCATAAAGTGTGCAGGGTTAGACTTCAAACAATTCCAAAACGAACTGATAAACCCGTTACCATTGATACTGGAGTGAGTTTTTTCCGGGTGAGACAAACTCAATTCATACGGCACAACATTGAATCTGCTACTAACATAATATAGTCGCATGTCGGACTTCCTGAATTTTATTTTTTCGTTATTAATCTTTACATCAAAATGCGGCTCACAGTTTAACTTATCAATCAACTCAGCGAATCTTTTTTTTCCCAATTTCTCAAACTGTTTCGGACACGAATAATGTAATAAGATAACCGCGATAACTGATGCCATAGCACATGTAGAAAAAAAAGAAATCGACAGGTATTCTAACAAATTGAAGTCGACACTCTCATCTGAACTTGCCAGACTTAAATTGACTAGAGCCAGTAAAGATAGTACTCGCACAGCCACTTGATCTTTATTCAAAACACGCTTATTTTTTCGCACAACAACCTCCATTTCTACAAAACCTATTATGAATCAGAAAGCTATAAATTAAAACAAGGCCTAAATAGTGTCATCATCAATCAACACAAGTGTTAACTAACTAAATTTATTTAATATGATTTAATAATTTTTTAATATAAAGGTGGTAGTATCAAGCCAACTAAAACATCATTCCGGCCGGAGCAAGCATGCGATCAAATCAACAAACAGCCTGGAACTGGAGCAACATACCTCACGAGAAAAACCACATCAGAAATACCATCATACCGGAGCTAAGCATTCTCACACTAGCTCAAAAAAAAATCTGTCACGATTTTTTTTTAAAACACCTGCGCTCCAAAGGCGCACCAGGCTCAGCAGACGTCGAGGAAGCAGTCAAATCCAGTCTAAACAACGCCTTTAACCTGAAACGTCAAAATGATCAACCTTGGCACGCAATCGACGGGAGCTCATACAACAACGTCAAGCTATTTCACAAGTATCCAGAACGAATACTCGATCAACTGCAATGGTGGCAACCGTGTTTCAACCCATCCACTATGCCGGACTTTGGCTACAAAACATTCTTTCCTAACAATCAGATATCTTTCACTGGTTTTTTCATCAAAACCATCAAGCACTTTGCCGAAAAGCACAGAAACCAACTGACCGAAAATTCATTAACTGACACAAAAGCACGCTTTAAGGATGATCCAATTATTCAATTTTTTTGTAACTTTCTTGTATCCAAAAAACAATTCAAACGTATGTTTCTGCTAAGACAAGGCGACGATTATACCACATTAAATGAACCTCACGTGCTTGCGTTTTTCAGATACATCGTATCCAATCTGGTTGATAACAACCCCCAGTCTGAAAACACTCAAGCGAGTCTACTGGATTCATACAAGAGCAACTACTCAAGAAAATTCGAGCTTATCACAAACACAAACTTGCCAGCTATCCACCAATCACTATGTGATATTCTAGATACTACAAAGACACTATTTCAACTTAAACATCAAGAAACCGTCGAGAAATATAACGACATGAGATTATGCTTAAAGAAATCAATAGAGGCTAAAGACGTTCAAATGCAACACATGAGCTTTCAACAACACTTAGATGACGAACGCAAATCTTCAGCGATCCAGTCATGGCAATCTTCTTATCGTAAATGTCGCGCGTATGTGCAAACACACGCGCTCTTCAACGTACTTAAAAAGCGTATTGAAAATGCTGATTTAAACACAAGACGCAAGATCAACCAAGAGTTAGCTAGCTTGAACCTACTCGATTGCAGTCAGCACCTTGAATTCGTATTAAGAGAAGGAATCACAGTTGTCGCCATGGCCTTGTTAACACTTAAGGTTGACTCACAGTCCATCTCACTAAACTTTTTTTGCGTACACCCAGAATTTCAACGTCAAGGCATTGGTAAGGACTTTCTCAATCGCTTGTCATCCTTGTTTGCTTTGTTTTTTGATAATGGAACTGTATCACTTAATATCCCATGCCCGTTGAGATTAGCACACCAGTTTTATCACCAACAAGGCTTCGTAAACCAGACTAGTAATAACAGTGTGTACTCAGACGAAGAGCAAAGTGAGTACGATACAGATGATTTGAGTGACTATGATTGCGAAACAGAAGATGATTTTTTTAATACGCAATCAAAATACGGACAAAAGGCTGACGCTATGCAAAAAACGATCACCGTCAGATCGTCAAGACACGAGGGCGGCACACTGACTGGTAACAATCGTTCTGAAGACAACAACAACTCGAGTCTCCGGACAAATAAGCGTAACACCTCGTCTCGTGAGTCATACAACCCATTGGACTTAAGCTTTATGTCACAGTATGACACTAAAGGGAGTTATTACGCTCAAGGCTCGAATAACAATTCACGAAAGCCCAGAAAGCGTCAACGACTGCAGCAACAGGAAACGTCTGCTTCTTCCAATGATAGCGTATCTATATCTTAGCAGCTCCAACACTGTACATGGTGTGCTTAAAGGTTCTTCACAACGCAAAGCGGTCTTTACAAAAATCATTTGGTGTCAAACAATCACACGGTTATCTGAGCCCAGTTAGGTATGCTCTCTCACCTATGAACACAAACGAACCCGCTCGCGCCATTGCGGTTCGAGATGGTTATCCCACGCCTGAATCAGTGCTCGATCATCACAATCCCAAGGGTGAAACCCAGACTCAGCGTAGCGGCCGTAGTCGCTGTTTTCCCCAAGAATGCCGGCCTGGCCCCACAATCGTTGGTAAATCTTCGCTTCATCCGGCGCCTCAGCACCGCGCTCCAAATGATCCAAATGCATAAAATACCGCACCCCGTGCACGGTTGAAGCCTGAAGTTTTTGGGTAAACTGCTGCCAGTGTTGCTGTGCTGAGGCGCCAGCCACGGGCGATTCACCAAACAAAGTGGTAAAACAATCAAAGCACACACCTTTGTGTTCGCATTCTTCCACCGCGTGATAAGCAAACAAATACGCCGTGACCGGGTCTAAGGAGGTCGACGATTGTTGACACAAGTTTAAAAAATACCGTCCCACGGTGGCAGCACAATGCTCAAACTGGCAAGCCAATCGGCATAACGATTTAAAATCTGACTCCGACGTTGAGGTGAGTAAATGCCCGTATTGCGACTGGTACATCGCCGAGGTACGAGACACGTGTGCGTACCCCTGGTCCGATAGAAACTGATTAAACCGGTGGTGGTGTGATTGATGTTGCTGCTCTTGCTGTAAAAACACCGATGCTTGTTCGCGTAAACGCGACGCGGGTAAACGCACTTGCGACCGCTTAACCGCAGCAATTACAAAGCTTTCCAGCTGCTCCAAACCCACCGACATCACGTGGGCAAAATGCGACGCGATAGGATCATGTTCAATCCACTGCGTTTTGAAACGAGCGTTAGGCGGCAAATGACATTGTCTCAAGTGCAGTTTAATATCAATCGGGGTCAATCGCACACTCCCATCTCAATTGTAAACACGATTGAAACCATTGTAACGAAGCAGCGCAATTGGGTCAAAAAATGGTAATAAGCTTAAATAACACAATAAATTGATCAACTTAACGACACCACGCTAGTAGAGCATGAGCAAAAAATACCGTTGAGTAAACAGTGCATTCACGCTCAATTCTGTTAAAATCGTTGGATGAATGATTTAGTCGATAGTTTAAATGAACGCCAGCAACAAGCCGTTACCGCACCGCACGCGCACCGCCTAATTTTAGCGGGAGCAGGGAGTGGCAAAACCCGAGTACTGGTGCATCGAATTGCGTGGCTCATGCGCGAACAAGCGATTGCGCCTCACGCTGTGCTAGCGGTGACCTTCACCAACAAAGCCGCCAATGAAATGCGACAGCGAATAGAAGGGTTACTCGATTTCCCAACTCACAGCATGTGGGTGGGCACGTTCCATGGTTTGGCTCACCGGTTATTACGCATGCACGCTGCAGCCGCTGATTTGCCTGACAGTTTTCAAATTCTCGACAGTGACGATCAATTACGCTTAATTAAGCGAGTACAAAAATCACTTGAAATTGATGATTCTAAATTTCCACCCAAGCAGGCACAGTGGTTTATCAATCAATGTAAAGAGCAGGGCAAGCGACCAGCGCAATTACCGCAAGGCGATTATTTTGCCGATACCATGAAACGCATTTACATGGCCTACCAAGACATCTGCCAACGCAGTGGCTTAGTGGATTTTGCTGAGCTATTGTTACGCGCTCTTGAATGCTTACAACAAAACCCCGACATCCGTGAGCACTACCAGTCACGTTTCTTACACATTTTAGTCGACGAATTCCAAGATACCAATAATATTCAATACCAATGGCTGAACATTTTGTGTGGTGAGAATACAGCGGTGATGGCAGTAGGGGATGACGACCAATCCATTTACAGCTGGCGCGGTGCACGGGTAGAAAATATTCATCGCTTCACCAGCGAATACCCCGACTGCGAAACCATTCGATTGGAACAGAACTACCGATCCACGCAAAAAATTCTTTCCGCGGCCAACGCTGTGATTGCGAACAACGACTCGCGACTGGGTAAGGAGCTGTGGACGGATGGCCAGTCAGGCGATCTTATTACCTTGTACTCCGCTTTCAATGAAACCGATGAAGCCTACTACATCACATCCACCATCAGACAAATGGTACGTGATGACGTGTCTTATGATGAAATTGCGATTTTATACCGCTCCAATGCACAATCGCGGGTCATTGAGGAACAGTTACTCAAAAGCCAAATTCCCTATCGCATTTTTGGTGGCCAGAAATTCTTTGAACGCGCAGAAATTAAAGATGCCTTAGCCTATTTACGCATTATCAACAACCCACTTGATGATGCTGCATTTGAACGCGTGGTCAATTTACCCCCTCGCGGCATTGGTTTAACCACGCTCAATAAAATTCGTGCTCATGCGCGTGAAGACAAACAATCCTTATGGGATGTCACTGCCAATCAAGTTGAGCAAAACGAACTGTCATCTCGCGCGCGAACAGCGCTGCTTGGCTTCGTCACGCTAATCGATAGTATCAAAGAACAAATGAACGGCTTGGATTTAGGCGAACAAACACTCCACGTAATCAAGGCTTCCGGCTTATACGATCATTACTTAAAAGACACATCCGAAAAAGGGCTGTCTCGGGTGGAGAACCTCGATGAATTCTTAACCGCCACATCGCAATACGAACCCAGTAGTGACATGCAAGACTTGGACCCACTCTCGGCATTTTTATCACAAGTGGTTTTAGAAACCGGCGAGACACAAGCCAGTGAGCACACCAAAAGCGTGAGCTTGATGACATTACATTCGGCTAAAGGGTTAGAATTTCCCGTGGTGTTTTTGCCTGGCATGGAGGAGGGGTTGTTTCCCCATCGTATGTCACTTGAAGAAAACCACGGCTTAGAAGAAGAACGACGTTTATGTTATGTTGGCATGACAAGGGCGATGAAAAAATTATTTTTATTACATGCGCAAAGTCGACGTTTATTTAATAACGAACAGTACAACCCACCGTCGCGCTTTCTCGATGAAATCCCGATTGACCTAGTCGATAGAGTGCGTCCACAAACACAGGTTTCCAGACCCACCAGTTTCAAACAAAGTCAACAGCAAACAGCACACCGAAGTATTCGTCGTAACGTAGGAGTGCATGCCGGCGACAGTGGGCTACAAATAGGCCAACGTATTCTGCACAAAAAGTTTGGTGAAGGCGTAATTGTGAATTACGAAGGGCAGGGCTCACACACTCGCGTGCAAATCCAATTCGATCAACATGGAACGAAATGGCTCGTGGCAAGTTTTGCAAAACTAAGCCCGGTAAATTAAGCGCGTTGGTTACCTCAATCTTTCACCTGCGCTGACGGCTGTTTATTCTGGATATAATTGCGAGTGTGCTTCATGACCTCCAGCGCAGACATATAAAAAGAAGATAACCATTTTTTTGTGAAACTGTATTCCTTCAAATTTTCAACTTGTCTTTTATTGGACTTCATCACTTTCAGAATTTCATCAACCTTGGCTACTGTTTGGTTTCCCGGCTGTTGCAATTCACCCAATAATTTATTCAAAGTTACAGTACTTTGGATAATTTTATATGGGGGTGAATCTTTCTCGCCGTAAGCGCCTTTTAATAACCCCTGCTGCAAATCACAAGTGGAGCAAGCCGGAAATAAGATGTATTTGCCTCCAACTTTTAACCGTCGAATTTCTTTTCTTGTGCAAGCACTATTAGAAAATTTAAAACAGTACAAGGTTTTTTTAGGTGAAGAATGGCTTTTAGGTAAATTAAATTCATCCACACAATTCTGATGTTCTGGGTTCTTTTTTAATATACTAAACATCCTGTCATTTTGCTTTAATTTAGTTTTGAATAACTGTAGAGTATGATGCTGTTGATATCCTTGATACGCCCTGGACTGGATATCATCATACAACCCAAGCTCAAACTCTGTCTTCCCATCCTTCAAGGTAGGAGTGCAATTTTCAGGCACAGACGAACTCACCACCTGATTCAACCTCAAATTATCTTCTCTTGTAGTATTACTAGCATAGCCACTTACGCTGACAAACACCATCGCTGCCGACAAACTCATTCGCAAAAATGTCATTTCATTCACTCCTTAATCTTAACTAATAACCATACAAAACAACTAAAAAAAAACCGTTGGCACTTTTCCATATTCACTGAACCAAGTCCTTGAACTGTCTAATTGTTTAATTTTACCTCAAACACCGAGACCAATCACCAGTTATGGTTGTACTTTCAAGACACAAAACACACGTTTTTCTCTAGCTTAACCACTTAGTGGCACTTGACATCACTCTTATCTTTACAAGATTGGAGAAAGTTTTTCAACTGACTTGCTGTGTGTTTAAAATACGCCATATCCCTTTTGTTAGCGTCTGTCTTAGAGACTAATGCTATTTCTTTTAGAATAGCGTCTACCTTAATAAGACACTGGTTTATAATTCCATCACGTTGTTCAAGACTATTTGATGCTTCGAGCTCGGTCATATCTTGAAATAAATCAGTCAAATCATCAACAAAAGGCAATTCACTTTCTGGCCACGCTCCTTTTTGGCGACCTGCTTCAACCGACTTTAATGCGTGACAGAAACTTAAATTTTGATTATTCTCGTTCATCCAATCACGAAGCGATGTCACCGCCTTAGGTTGACATTCTGTGTTTTCGTATTGTAGACACTGGTCTGTGGTATTCCAACAGTATTCAACACCAGGGTGCTTTTTGACAAATGACTGAGGTGGGTAACACAATGGGGGTACAGCTAACTGACGTGACGTTAACTCTTCAATTAAAGCTTTTCGCTGATCATCACTGCAAACCTGATTAATCGGAGACAAGCAGTCCTGACCATCCTGACTCTTATCGAGACAGTTTTTCGCATTCTTTAAAGTGGCATATCCATTCTCAGTTGGTCTTTGTTGTATAGTCTCAAGGGATTGTTTATCACTATTGATCTTGTTAGATAATGAAACTAGCCTCAAACCAGTCTCTTTCAATTTGTTCTTAAGTTTTTCAAGTTCTTCAGATGAAGAGCCTCCACTCAGCTCTTTCTGTTCGAATTCCTGCTTTTGTGAAAAGAAATCACTTGCTTGTACTAATAGTTTAGTCTGATCCTTTAATAGGCTCCTTTCTCTTAACACGACCTGTTCCCTCTTTTTTAACAATCGGGCCATCGCTCGTGGACTTGACATGGAAGAGGTCATACTCTCAGTTAGATTTTGGTATGGCTTGACTAAGCCACTATCAGAATCCTCTAATTCTCCTTTGTTTACATCACTCAATCTAAAGCGTTCTTTCTGTTCTTTAAATGCGTTATTGAGACTACTGACCTGCGCGCGCCAGTTTTCTTGTTTTTGTTCAATATCTTTAAGAATTTTTATTGAATCAATCTCGTTTTGTGTATAAAGAATATTGAACCCGGGAGAAAAGTCATCTCCACAGGGCAGGGGTACAAAGTGTGTCGGGTCGTAATTATTTTCATCAAACAACGAACTTAACATATCAGGTTGACATTTTTGATTGGCAAACCTCACACAAAACCCTACTTCTGCGTCAGATTGTAAATTAATACACTCATTAAAGCCAGTTAATTTACGCATTTGATCCAACCAGAGTTTAGCCGACTCATTCGATACTGGGCTTGTAGCCGTCGAACTTTCATCACCCTTAGTCTGTGATGATAAACTGCTTTCCACCACGTTCGTGATTGTGTCACTTTCACTCTGTTCTGCTAGGTGTAATTTTTGGATAACATCAGCAGGGCAGCGGTAAACATTCGCTGGTAACGAGTTAATTTCGGTCAGTAATTGTTGATAGATTTCGTGCGTACAGCCTTTCTTTTGATTATACAGACACTGTTTACCATCGTGATTTTCAGTGCAAACACTATAATCAACTGCCGGTTTACTACTTTTGTTTTGATTGCCACAACCAACGCAAACCAAAGTAACCCCAGTAGCTAAAACAAACTGTTTCCAATTTCGCATACGCCCCCTCTCTCATATTTAAAATTTTGATAGCTCATATAATATAACTTATTTGTATCAGTAAAAAAACACTATCTCACAAAAGGGTGGTATGTTGCCCGTTATTATATTGAGACGTCAAACACGGCTGTTGCTCTGCTACAACAAATCCTCATCCCTCACATACAGTCTCTATTCATTCCAACTGTCAATACTCACACACGAAAAAAAACGCCAGCAGATGCCGACGTTTTAATAACACAAAAAACTAAAAAACGTTTACTTAAGACACACCCAACGTTTTCAAATTTTTTCTCATTTTTTCCATACTAGCTTCAAGAGCATTTTTATCTTTCTCATATTTTATTATCAGCTTCTGAAGCTTTTTAGGATCGGCTTTATTTTGAGCCGCCTGATTTTGCGTTGCACGTAGTAAGGTTCGAGATTTTACGAAGCTATCAGCATTAAGAATCATAGTCAAAGTGTCTGTGTAGATGGTAAAAAGCTGATCCATTACAGGCGTGATTGCTTCTAATTTCTTAATAAAAACATCATTCCTTTTGTTACTATTGATGCTATTTATTGATTCAAGCATTTCGCTATTTTTTATTTTATATTCATCTATTTTTCCAATCACATCATTCAATTTATTTCTTTTTATTTGAGTTAATGATCCTATCATATTTCTTTTTCTATCAAATATAGGATCAACCTCCGACTTTGTCTTCATCAGAAAACCCATTGAAGAATATAAAGGCAATCCTTCTTTTTCAAAGAACTTACTGTCTGTGTATTTTGTGCTACCTAGTTCTTTTATAGAACAGGGGCCCGGTGAAAAGGTCTCAGGATTATAGGTTGCTTCTAGAGCTTTTATATTGTTATTCTTACATTGAGATGCTGAAAAATTAAGACAAAAGCCCTCTGGATTCTTTATGTTGTCTATTTTAAGACATTTATTTGCAGCGTTTTTATTATTTACTAATCTCTCAGCGTACCATTTTTTTGCTTCTTTTATTTCATCAGACGTGCCACGTCTAGCCCGATCTAACCTCTCCATTAAATTTTTTGTGTTAATTTGAGATTCTTTGGCCAGAGAAGCAACTCTCTCATCGGAGCTCTTAGCAACACTCAACTGACACACGGCCATCGTGGCGGGTAACGAATTGATTTCTTTTTTGAGACTGTTATACATCTCAGGCGTACAACCCGCATTCTTTTCATTAGCGCACAATTTACCATCGACCGTTACGGTACAAGCACTGTAATCTGTGGATTGCTTTTGTGTTGACTCTTTTTTCCCTCCGCAAGCCGTTAAACCGAACACGGATACTGCCACCAATGCCAAACCTTGCCAATGTCGCATACACACACTCCTTATGGTAAATAAAAATTAACAATAGACTAGATATACACAAAAAAATTACGACTTGCAAGAAAACAACATCTTAGACATTACCTTCCAGGGCGCTCACTAAAAAATTGTTTGTTATAGCAGCGACCAACAAACACAATTGTCACTCTAGTCAGTTCACTAAATACAAAGGTAAAAAAATGCCGGCTGATACCGGCATTTCTATTCCCTCAAAAGAGTTATCTAAGCAGAACCGCCAGCTATTTCCATAATGTCTTTTTTCAACTGTCTACTCTCTGCCATTAATTTATCAGATTTTTTTAGAAGCTCTTTTCGTAGTTCATTTCTCTTTGTTTTGTCAGTTTCTTTCATCACTTTCGTTTGAAGTGATTTAAGGTCATCTGCATCCAAGTATACGGTTAAAAGAAGATCCGTCATCTTATATACTTTATTCAAAACAGGAATATCGTTCTTTACTTGCCTGATATCAGCACGTTTCGACTTGTCTGCCTTTAGTGTAGTTTCTAGTTGATTATTATCGTTGATATTTTGTTTCAGGTCTTCCTGATCTTTTTTAATTTGTTGTTTATCTTTATCTTTCAGCCCGTTTGACATTAAGGCGGTTGCATAGCGTTTCATGTGTTCTCCAACTGTCTTCATCTGAACAACGTCCATGAAAAAACCCTTCAATTTTTCATCAAACAAACCTGCTTCTATAGCTCGATCATAGCCCTCTTGAGTTGGAGTACATATAGCAAATGTAAATTCTTCTTTAGCTTTAGGGTTATATGCGGTTTTAAGCGATTTTAAATTATCATCTGTGCATGCTTTATTAGTAGCAGAAGAATCTAAACAAAAGCCTATCGGATGTAAAATATCATCTTTTTTCTTCAGGCAATTTTTAGCATATTCTTTATCTTTAGCACCTTCATACCAGTCTTTTGCTGCATCTATTTCTTTAGTTGTTTGTCCTAGTTTTTTCGCAAGTACGCCCCCGAAAAGTTGATCGATCGGTTTGTCATCAGCAGCCAATGCAAGCGCCACATTGGCAGACGTAACTTCTTTTAATGGGCACGTATTCATGGTGGCAGGTAATGACTCTATTTTCTTTTTGAGACTACCATACAGCTCTGTGGTACAACCGGACTTCTCACTATTA
>CACHNP010000014.1 GCA_902581285.1 uncultured Gammaproteobacteria bacterium
TGCTGGGCTGCAAGGGAAAAACGTGCTTCAACCTATGGGTTGGGATGCTTTTGGTTTACCTGCCGAAAACGCAGCGATAAAACACAAACTTCCACCAGCACAGTGGACACAAAAAAACATCAAAAAAATGCGCAAACAGTTACAACAGCTGGGGCTGGCTTATGACTGGTCTCGCGAGATCAGTACATGTGAGCCAGACTATTACCGCTGGGAACAGTGGTTATTTGTTCAACTCTTCAAGAAAGGACTGGTCTACAAAAAAAACTCAATAGTAAACTGGGACCCTGTCGATAAAACCGTGCTGGCTAATGAACAGGTACAAGATGGTCGAGGCTGGCGTTCTGGCGCACTGGTAGAACGAAGGGAGATCCCTCAATGGTTCTTTAAAATCACTGACTACGCAGAAGAACTACTCAATGACCTGGATAAACTTGACGGCTGGCCAGAGCAAGTACGCCAAATGCAAAAACACTGGATCGGTCGATCAGAAGGGTCTTCAATACGTTTCACAGTCATCAAACAACCTGACAACCCGATAACAATTTTCACAACCCGCCCTGACACACTCATGGGAACAACGTACCTAGCAATCGCACTTGAGCACCCTCTAGCCAAAATTGCTGCAGAGACAGACATCACATTAGCGAAATCAATTAAAAAGCTGAAAAAAAGTAAAGTCTCAGAAGCAGAGATAGCGACTCAAGAAAAAGCCGGTGTCAAAACCAGCTTCATTGCAATCCACCCAGTGACAAAAAAACACATTCCAGTTTGGATAACCAACTACGTCTTGATGGAATACGGTACTGGCGCAACAATGGGTGTACCGGGTCACGATCAACGGGATTTTGAATTTGCTAAAAAGTATGACATCGACATCAAAACTGTCGTTACTCCTACAAAACAAAGCCAAGATAACGAAGAACTGACGCAAGCATACACAGAACCAGGTATACTAATAAACTCTGGCGAATTCGACAACTTAAAGACTAAAAAAGCAAAGAAGGCGATAACAGACCGCCTCATTGAGCTTGGGCAAGGTAAGAGCGAAGTGACTTACCGTCTGCGTGACTGGGGAGTATCCAGACAGCGCTATTGGGGAACACCGATACCCATCATTTACTGCCAAGACTGCGGCACCATACCGGTACCAGAGTCAGATTTACCCGTTACACTTCCAACTGACTTGATCCCCGACGGAAAAGCATCTCCACTAACCAAAAACAGCTCATTTTATAAAGTCACCTGTCCCGAGTGTGGCAAAACCGCAAAAAGAGAAACGGATACCATGGATACATTTGTAGAATCGTCATGGTACTATGCCCGCTATTGTTGTAGCGAACAAGACAAAAGCATGCTAGATGATCGCGCTAAATACTGGACTCCAGTCGATCAGTATGTCGGTGGAATTGAACATGCGGTTATGCACTTACTGTACGCTAGGTTCATGCACAAAGTTTTGAGGGATGAAGGTCTTGTCAACACAAACGAGCCGTTCTTAAACCTACTGACACAAGGAATGGTACTGAAAGACGGTGCAAAAATGTCTAAATCAAAAGGCAATACCGTATCACCGCAGTCCATGATTAAACGATATGGATGTGACGCAGTCCGTTTTTTTATCATCTTTGCAGCACCGCCAGAACAAGATTTAGAGTGGTCTGACACCGGAATTGATGGCGCCTATCGCTTTTTAAGAAAACTGTGGCAATTTGCCCATGAACATAAAAATAGCATAATAGAACTCAATAACTCTAATCAAACTTTTATTACTCAGTACGAAGAAAGCTCTGAAAAACAGATCCACTGCCAGATACATCAACAACTGAAAAAAATCAGTTATGACATGGAGAGGCAACAATTCAATACCGTTGCTTCAGGAGCCATGAAACTGCTCAATATAGCAAACACCATCAACCCTCAGCTTGACCACTCAGCCAACCTGGCTCACGAAGTAATGAGCATTCTTCTACGTGTACTCAACCCAATAACACCGCACCTCTGCCATGCCCTGTGGAATTCACTTGAGTTTGAAGGGAACATTCATGAATCAAAGTGGCCCAAGGTTAATCCAAAAGCCTTAATCCAAGACGAAATTGAAATGATCATCCAAGTCAATGGAAAAAAAAGAACAACTATTACCGTCAAAGCAGATGACACGGAAGAAACAATTGAAGACTTAGTTAAAGAGAACAAACGCATACAAGAATGCATTGCCGATAAAAAAATCAAACGATGCATCATTGTTCCGAAACGCCTAGTCAATATTGTTGTGTAACACAAGGGTAACTCATGAAACGTCTCCTACCAATGTTTCTCATTCTACTTCTAGCTGGCTGCGGCTTTCATCTACGCCAAGCAAGCAGTAACAAAACGCAAATCATTGGTGATGATAACACCTTAACAACCTCTCTTGTTGCCATGCTAGGGAGCGATGCTGCAAACAACCCTTCTTACAGCGTCACACTCACCGACTACAAAGTGATTAACCAATCTATTAACTTTATAAACAACAGCACACCCAGCACCGGTGTTGCGGCAATATCCATAGCAGCCATCCTTAAGCAGCATAAGAAAAAAATTGCCGAAAAAACATTCACGATCACATCAACTCAAATCCTGAACGCCAACTACAGCTACCACCCTCACCCCGCTCCAATTCTACTTACATATATGCAAAAAAGACTAAGTCATGAAATTTACTATTGGATCAAGACCAATGAAAAAAAGTAACGTTACAGGCAGAATATGCAGTTAAATTACAAACAATTCAAAAGCAAAACAAACAGGCCCATATCACCAATAACCATTTTAACTGGAGACGAACCCCTACTATTACAAGAATCTCGCCAGCTCATCTTCAAGCAAGCAAAAAAAGATGGCTTCACAAGTCGAGACATCGTCTTTGCCGACCATCAGTTCAAAACAGAGCAACTAGAAGAGCTCACAGAATCAATGTCACTATTCGCAAACAAAAGAGTCATTGATATTCGACAACAAACAAGTAAATTACCAACTTCATTTTACACCTGGCTAAAAAAGTACAGCGAAAAAACAAACCCGGACATCATCATTGTCATCAGCATACCCAAACTAACTCCATCACAAAAAAAAGCCAAATGGTTTACATCTGTAGATAAGACAGCAACCATTGTTACTATCTGGCCTATATCAGCAAACGAGCTACCTCAATGGATTTCTCTGAATTTTAAAGAGAAAAACAAAACAGCGGACCAACAGGCCATACTGATGCTAGCGCATTTTACTGAGGGTAACTTGCTAGCAACGCATCAAGCGATAAACAAAGCCTGTATCACTGCAAATGGAAATCACGTCACATTAAATGAAGTAAAGCAAGTTATCCACGACAGCGCCCGCTTTACCGTGTTTGATTTTATTGAATTTGCTTTGCTAGGTCATAGCAGAAAATGCTTGAGGATACTGAACCAACTTAAACTAAGTGGTACAGAACCCACTCTCGTGTTATGGGCACTATCCAAGGAAATCCGATTAATGCAAGAAATACAATTTCTAAAGCAACAGAACATGCGCTACCAGACCATAATACAGAAACAATGGAAATCAAGACAAAAAAGTATAGGCGAAGCGGCATCACGATTATCACTAAACAGCTGCCACGACATGATGAAGCTGTGTCACCAAGCAGATAAGAGCATAAAAGGCTTATCAACCCAGGACTGCTGGCTGATATTAGAAAAAATCACACTACTACTAAGCAAACATCCAACCACGGCATAACAATGCTATTTTCTAAAAACTACAGTTTTAGATTTGTCAATAAAAACCCGTCGCTCTAAGTGATACTTAACCGCTTTTGCCAATGTTTGCGATTCGATGTCTCGCCCAAGGGACACCAAATCATCAACAGAACATGCGTGATTAACTCGCGTCACCTCTTGCTCAATAATAGGACCCTCATCCAAATCAGCTGTTACGTAATGTGCTGTTGCGCCGATTAACTTAACACCGTTAACATGCGCCTGATGATACGGTTTAGCGCCCTTAAAGCTGGGTAAAAACGAGTGATGAATATTAATGATGCGACCTTGATAAGAAGCACAGAAGGCAGAAGACAAAATCTGCATATATCGAGCCAAGATAATTAACTCCGCACCAGAGGATTCATAAATAGAACTAATTTTGGACTCAGCAAGCTCCTTAGCATCTTTAGCAACGGGATTAAAATAAAACGGGACTTTATACCAGTGACAAATAGATTCAACATCACGATGGTTTGAAATAACACCAACCACTTCCATATCCAATGCCCCAGCATGAGAACGGTATAATAAGTCTCTTAGGCAATGATCCTGCTTTGAAGCCAAAATCAAGACTTTTGGACGCTTGGAGACAGAGTGTATTTGCCAAGAAAGTTGCAACTCCTCAGCAATGACTGAAAATAAAGAAGAAAAAACACTCGAATCGCAGCCATTTGAGGCTGTAAAACGAGTTCGCATAAAAAAGTAGCCCGTTGAACGATCACCGAAATGCGAGGACTCCTCAATGAAGTATTGCTGTGATGACAAAAATCCAGAAACCGCAGAAACGATACCGACTTTATCGTTACAAGAAATTGTCAAAATAAACGAATCAGCCACTGTGCCCCCAAGAAAGTTTAAACCAAAAGTGCTCGCGTGCAATTATGTCATAAAACCAAGGTATGTGTAAAAAGGAAAATGACAGCAAAGCCCACATAACGGGCAATAAAAAAAACAACCTGCCTCATAAATGAACAATCTAAAGCACACCCAGAGCAGAAAACCCATCGCAAGCCCCACAGTTTATTTCACCCGTCGCCGACGATTACTGCAACGTCAAACTTTGCTGACAATCACGAATATAACCTACAAGCTCTTTAGAGTGGGTATTAAACTCGCGCGCTTTATAAAAATAATCCAAAGCCTGTTTTGGCTCCCCAGCCTCCAGGTGACAATAGCCTAAATTAAAATACAACTCGTAACTCTCTTCAAAATACTCGGCAGAACGTAGATACAACTTAATTGCCTCTTTATAAAACCCCACTTCTTGATAATAAACTGCAATACTAAAAAGCGAATCGGAAACACCAGGCACATAATAAAAATTATCAGCCATTTTCTTCATATTTCTATTAAGATAATCCAACACATCCTGATCAGCATCATCCACTAAATCACTTAGACGATCCGACGCCGTGTCTAAAATAGCAGGATCCCAATGGCTCAACGCCATCATTGACGCAATAGATTCCAGGCCGGAAGTAGCAACCGTATCTTCAAAATGATCAAATAGGTGATAATAGTGACCAGGGCAATAGTGATCTAACATATCATCAACTGACCGCGTCATCGTTGGTAAATCCTTAGTATCAATCCCCATGCAAAACACACCGGTAGCAAATGAATCAAATGGCTCTTGCATTCTTGCCCAGCCACCTTGAACTCTAAAATACTCCGCAATAGCATGATAATTTACCATTAAAGAAAAGCTACCATGGACATCCAGTTCTGGTGGATCGATGTCATTTAGTTCCTCAGTTGAAACATAACCTTTATCAGAAGACAACAACAGTAGTTTACCCGATGACAATTTCGACAAAGCATCAAGACACTTCAGGCCTGCAATAGGAAAATGCAAGTAAGTATCATCTAAGTCCGTCACATAATTATTTAAGACTGCATCTATAACGGCATGTTGATAATAATTTTTTGCGATATCCTTATTCTCATAAACCAGTTTGATATCTTTTATATCAGCATCGGTGGAATTGACAACCGCGGTATCGTCTTTTGCGCGAACAGATACACGAGTCTCAAGGATCGCTTGATTCGACACGTTAAACACATCAATTAAAACAGAATCAAACAAGTAGTTTCCAAAGACAATCAACGGCGTTACAACACTGTTATCAACTAATGTAACACCTCGATTCTCAAGCTTGATAAACTCATCTTTTTCTAAATCAAACAAAGCAAAATCCAGCATACCAGAAGAAACATAGGGCTCCAAAGCCTGATGTTTTTTCCAATAAGAAACATTATTCGAAGTGAAGTCAGTCATTATATAACATATTTGTACGTGCTCAGCGCCCCATTTCTTTTGATACTCGGTTAAATATTTGAGAACGTAATAGCTGAATTGTCCCGTGCCCGTACCAAGCTCCACAAGGTAAAACGTCTCACCAACCCAATCTGGGTTGTGCTTCAGGCAGTCCAGGCAAAAGGAGAGCACAATCTTTGCATACTGAGCAGCTATCAACGGATTACTGGTAATATAAAACGGCACTTGATCTGCCCATGCATCTATCCCAACATTATCATAATATTGCCTCTGCATTGACCAGATTAGCGAATCAGAAAAACGAACTGAATCAACACCCATACCACTTACATCAGACATTTGATAAACCACCTTTGAAATAAAAACAACATTATACGCCACCTCCAGGAAAAAAGGCAATAACCACAGCGAGTTACACATTGACAGATAAAAGTTGCGCACTAGCGCAGAAGTGGAGTACTATTACGCGCACAGACACAATAAGAGGCATGTAAATGAACACGACTGAAATAGAACATGAATTGATCAATGCAAAGGCAATTGCCCCTGTCATCATTGACGTTAGACACTTAACGACCATCACTGACAGCATCATTGTATGCTCTGCAAGTTCCACCAGGCACGCTCAAACGCTTTCTGACAAGATCACGCGCATCGGAAAGAAAAATGGATTGAAAGAAATACACGTAGAAGGACAAGAACAAGGTGACTGGATCTTAGTTGAAATAGGTGATTGTATTGTGCACATCTTCACTGAAGAAAAGCGTGAGTATTATGATATCGAGAAGCTATGGAGCATCAGACCAAATGACGAAAAAGAAATATAAATTATATTTTAAAATCGATTAGCCACTTATCAGCAAATACTTTCAGCGAAACAATATTAATGTTATGCTGTCAGCGTACTATGGTAACCCCGTCATTTCATCGATGCCCCATTGTGATTATTGAGCGCAATCATGCCAAATAGAAATTTTGTAAGAAACCATCATCAAGAAACGATTCTCTTTAAAAAAAGAGCCTTTTTTTTAATCGCTACCACTGCAACTATTTTATTCATTGTATTTTTTAAACTGTTCAGCCTGCAAGTTATCCAACATAAAAATTTCTCAACCGAGTCACAAAAGAACCTCATAGCACTAATCCCACTCACACCAAATCGAGGCCTGATATACGATAGCAACGGTACTATTCTTGCAAAGAATATCCCCAGCTTCACACTTTCACTGGTGCCCTACAAAGTAAAAAACATTAGCAAAACAATTGAATCACTTAAAAAGCTGATTCCAATCAACCCAAGAGAGGTCAAGCTTTTTGAAAGAAGCCTACACCAACACAGAAACTTCGATCTCATACCGATCAAAAACAACCTAACCGAAGAGCAGGCGGATTTATTCTATGTTAATCGATACCAATTTCCTGGTGTGACAATCGAGACCAAACTCAAGCGCCAATACCCTTTTTCAAATAGCCTAAGCCCGATTTTAGGCTATGTAGGACGAATCAATCAGCGGGACTTGGTTCAAGTTGACAAAAAAAACTACCAAGCCACTCAATATATCGGTAAAGTCGGCATTGAAAAGTACTATGAAAAAAAATTACATGGCACCATTGGCTATGCCATAGCAGAAATTAATGCAGCAGGTCAAGTCATTCGATACCTCAAAAGAACACCACCTATTAATGGGCAAAATTTAACCCTAAGCATTGATAATAGAATTGAAAAACTTGCCTACAAACTGATGAAAAAAAACGAAGGCGCGCTGGTTGCTATTAACCCGAACAATGGCGAAATAATAGCAATGGTGAGCACACCAAGCTACGACCCAAATCTATTCGTTAATGGAATCACAACCAAAGCCTACCAGCAGCTAACAAATGACCCTAACCACCCACTATTCAATCGAGACATCAGGGGTCTTTATTCTCCAGGATCAACCGTAAAACCATTTATCGCCTATTACGCACTCGCCAATGGTATTTTAAATTCACAAGACACTATTGTTGACCCTGGCTGGTTTAAATTACCTCACACCAAGCACATCTTTCATGACTGGAAACGCAATGGACACGGTGTGGTCAATGTGACTAAAGCAATTACCGTTTCATGTGATACCTTCTTTTATAACTTAGCGTCCAAATTGGGTATTTCCCGCCTGGATGAGGCGCTAGCTGAATTTGGTTTTGGTGCATCAACTCACGTCGATTTAGGCGAAGAACTAGCCGGCAACTTACCAACACCAATAAGCAACCCAGGACACCCAGCCCATTGGTATACAGGAAACACGATCGAAATCGGCATCGGTCAAGGCGCATTAACAACCACGCCACTAGCACTTGCGGTTTCAACAACCGTTCTAGCGAACAAAGGTGTATTAATACGCCCTCACCTTCTCGTCAAATCAACCCAGCCTAATACTAAAAAAGTGATGATCACACCCATCTCTAAAACAACCGTGTTTAACATTGATCAAAACGCATGGTCCACGGTAACCGACGCCATGCAAAAAGTCATTTCATCACCGCATGGCACAGCAATTCACTTTGGGAAAAACGCACGCTATTCTGTGGCGGGAAAAACAGGAACGGTACAAATGTATGCCAAAAGACGTTTTCATTATAAAACAACAAAAACAGTACCAAAAGAATTACGAAACAACCATTTATTCATTACATTTGCCCCTGTTAACCACCCCGCTATCGTTGTCGCCATCGTGGTTGAACACGGAGAAGATGCGGACGGCATTGCAAGACATATTATCGATCGCTATCTACAACTACACCCAACCCAATCAGGTATGAAATCATGAACCATAACTCAAGCTATGAACAACCATTCAGCTCCGGCAATAAGCATGATCTCAAGAAAATTTGGCAGCGATGTCATTTAGACGTCACGCTATTAGTGTTAATACTATTTCTTACACTGTTTGGCCTAATCATACTCTACAGTGCCTCAAACGAAAGCCAAAATGTCGTCGTACATCAATTACTTCACTTTGCGTTTGCATTTATTTGCCTTATTATCGCCGCACAAATCCACCCTCAACGATTAATGCAACTGGCACCGTGGCTGTATGGATTTTCACTGGCGCTACTTTTGATGGTACCAGTTATTGGTCACTCCAGCCAAGGAGCAAAAAGATGGATCGGGACACACAGTTTTCAAATTCAACCATCGGAGTTCATGAAACTTGCCATGCCAATGATGACAGCATGGGTACTTGATAGAGAAAAACTCCCACCAAATGGTCGCACTATAGTAACTTGCCTTTTCACCATTGCCATCCCCGTCTTACTCATCGCTAAACAACCAGACCTGGGAACAGCCATTATCATAGGCATGTCTGGAATTTTTGTTCTCATTCTCTCTGGTATTAACTGGAAACTTATTGTTTCTGCTATCATTGGCTTCATTATTAGCTGTCCAATTTTATGGCACTTTCTTCACGACTATCAGAAAAAACGCATACTGACTTTGCTTGACCCCAGTCGAGACCCTCTGGGCTCTGGTTATAATATTATACAAAGTAAAATTGCAGTCGGCTCAGGAGGGGTAACCGGAAAAGGCTGGCTGCATGGAACACAAGCACACCTGGCATTTTTACCCACCCACACCACCGATTTCATTTTTGCGGTGAACGCTGAAGAATTCGGACTAATAGGTGCAATATTACTCATCACCCTATTATTTTCTATTTTTCTTAGAAGCATACTAATATCAATAGATGCGCCAACTTCATTCAACAGACTATTGTGCGGTTCTCTTAGCTGTACATTCATTATGAGTGGAATCATCAATATCGGGATGGTAATTGGAATCTTACCAGTAGTGGGTATACCATTACCTCTAGTCAGTTATGGTGGAAGCTACTTAGTTACAATATTTATCGGATTTGGTATACTGATGTCATCAAAAACACACAAAAAACTGTGGTCCAGCTGAGGAGTTGATATTGAAAAAAAAATTAAGATCACCTGTATTCGTAGCCGCTGTAATATTGACACTAGTCAATCCAAATGGATACGGCAGTAATGAAATCGAGAATGCCAAGCAAACGCATAGCAACCAACATATCATGCTACCTGTCAAAAACAAAAAAGCGTTTATACAATACATGGTGACTACTCATAAATTAAAGCGAAAAACAATCACACAAATTATAGACTCAATAAAAATCAGACACTCAGCGGAACATCACATCAATCATCCAGCAGAAAATCAAACGTGGGAGCAATACGAAAAACAATTTGTAACGCCTTACCGAATTAACAAAGGCATTCAATTTTATCAAGAGCATACAAAGACTCTACAAAAAGCAGAATCAAAATTTCGCGTCGACCCATACACTATCGTTGCCATTCTTGGTGTAGAAACTAACTATGGAGCAAACACAGGGAGTTATAGAGTTCTTGATGCATTAGGCACACTTGCCTTCAGCACGAAAAATAAAGACAGATCATACTTCTTCCAAGATCAGCTTAAAGACTTCATCATACTAGCTGAAAACAAAAAAGCGTTTGATGTATACAAAACAAAAGGTTCATATGCAGGCGCAATAGGAATCCCTCAATTTATGCCAAGTAGCTACATTGCCTACAGTATTCGATTCAAACAAGACAACCATTCCAGCAACTTATTTAACAAAGACGACGCCATTATGAGTGTAGCAAATTACTTAAACAAACACGGATGGGTACATAAGGAATTCATTGAGCGTAAATTGACACAAAAGGAGCTGGCAAATCTAAAAACTAAAAATAACAGACCCAAAAACATCATCGAACTTAATGAAAAAGACCAAGCCAAAGAGTACCGTGTCATTTCTAGTAATTTTAAAGCCATTATGAGCTACAACCCAAAATACAATTATGCAATGGCTGTTAGCACCTTGAGTGACAAAATACGAGCTCAGACACACACTCAAAAATCAGATGACAGATCCTAAAGAAATTACAAACAAGACTCAAAGCGACGCAGCCGGATGGATTGGGGCTGTATTAATTGCAATAAAAAATAAAGAATTCGACAGTGTTAAAGAACAGATTGAAGCCATTGAAAAAGAAACAAAGAATGACCCTAATTTACTAGTGGCAAAAGCACTCTACCTGCAAGCAACCGGGCAATTATCCTGCGCTAAAGAAACACTACTCAACCAACTTAACATCACGCCAAAACAGGCAAATGCCAGAATACTTCTTGCTGATTTGTATTATCAAAACAAAGAATACGAACAAGCTATTTACCACTACACAGAAGCAACAAAAGAAAAGCACAGGCACGCTCACCCGTATTTCAATTGTGCCCTTGCTTACTGCCAATTACAGAATTTCGATCAAGCCAATAATGAGTTACTAAAGGTGATAAATATTGACCCAAACCATGTTAGTGCACTAAATCAACTAGGGGAAATCTCACTAACTCAGAAAAAATATAAGCAAGCATGTGATTTTTTCAGTCGAGCTCTACTCATCAATAACAATCTAGCAGAAACGTGGCACAGTTTAGCGTTATCTGAGTTTTTTTTACAACAATACCAAAATGCAATTGATAGCTTTAACCAATGCCTAGACATAAAGCCACAACATCCAACAGCAAATCAAGAATGTGCCAATGCATACGTCAAGCTAAACAAATTCAATGACGCCATTCGACATTACTACAGACAAATTGAAATCAAACCATGTAATGACACCTTCTACAACTTAGCCGTTTGTTTCATGTACCAAGAAAAAACAAATGATGCAATTGAATATTTTAATAAAGCACTTAAAACAGCCCATAACCCAACTCAATCTAACTTAAATTTGGGGTCTTTGTATCTTAAAATTAACAATCTAAAAAAAGCGCAACTTCACTATGAGGCTGCATTATCGGTTGACCCAGAAAATAAGGAAGCACAACATATTCTATCTGCCATAACACAACAAAATACCGCAAACCGAGCACCCAGCAGATATATTTCCTCTCTTTTTGACCAGTACGCCAACCATTACGACCAGCACTTAACACAGCATCTCAATTACCAAACACATCAACTCATATTTGATTTTTTTAATGCTGAGGAACACGACAAGAAATCCCTGTCAATTCTAGAATTGGGTTGCGGGACCGGCCTCTGTGGTGAACTGATTTCACCCTATGCCAATTCTTTAATCGGCGTCGATTTATCGCAACGCATGTTAAATATAGCCGCAAAGAAAAATATCTATAACAAACTAATAAAAGCAGATATATTTGACCTATCGAATTTAGAAGATCAATTTAACTGGTTAATTGCAGCCGATGTTTTCCCTTATTGCGGCGATCTTTTACCATTATTAATGTCATGTAAAAACAAACTCACCCCATCTGGATCATTATTATTCAGTGTTGAAAGCACACACCTAAAAAGAGACTATTATTTACAAACGTCCATACGATACGCACACTCTTATCAGTATCTAGAAAACACGATTAAACAATCCGGATTTACATCATTTTCAATACATGAAGTGACACTCAGGCACCAATATAAAAAACCGGTAAAAGGCTACATCATCCTTGCACAGATCTAAAAACACGGTATTGCCTTTTCTCTAATTGTCTAAGAAAATAATAGCATACTAATAACGCCCGTCTTTAAATGAGAAATCACTACTCGATAAAAATTCACAGTACTCACGGCCAGGTAATCAATCCCTTGTCAATAAAGATACACCGCCAATTTAACCAACTGGATAAAATAGAGTTAACAGCGCTCTGTCTTAAAAACATAAAAATTACACGTTTATTATTTAACAAATTTGAAGCGACAATCACAGGCCATATCAAAAAAAAAATTTGGGGATACATTACTTCGTTCAACTATCATATAAAAGCTGATTCACAGGATATCATACGACTCACTATTGAACCCATGTCATTCAAATTAGACAGGGATATTAAATATCGAATTTACACCAATAGAAATGCAGCCGATATTATTAGGTCTATTTTAAATGATAACAAAATCCCATATAAGATGAGCCTCAATGAGTCCATGTTGATCAGAAAAAATCAAACGCAGTACCAGGAAAGTTCATTAAATTTCATCCAGAGACTTTGCGCAGAAAATGGATTGTATTTCTTAATTGAAAACACACTCAAACAACAATTCCTCATAATAAAAGACAAATTAGAGCCTATTCATACGGTCGAATCGCCAGTCATATTAAGTAAAAGCATCACCTCTGAAGTAAACAATCATAAAATATCTAGCAACCAGATTGAATCTCATCGCTATCGTCCTGATAACCCACTTAAGCTACTGCACATGCTAACAGAGACATTCTCTCCGCACCGAACGCTTCCCCTTTGTCATTATCATTATCCTCATAACGCGAGCACTCACCGCGAAACCGAAATTGATTCTTATATAAAATTAAACCAGTTGAAGGCGAAGCATCAGCATTGGAATATCACCTCTAGAGAAGAAGCTCTAGATTTAGGCATTAAAGTGCAAACCAGTGAGTTTTCGACAATTTTAAAAGTAATTGAATTGACACAGCAATATACTTTTAATCAACCAAACAGCGATAACATAATAACGCATAAGAACACATTCTCAAATTCGATCATTGCCATTGATAACGATATCAAGCACACTCATTTCACTGACTACCAAACACCAACCATTTTGGGTTTACAAACCGCAACTATTGTCACAGAACAAGACAAACATTCAAGCACAAATGAGACTCAAGAACGAATATCTTTTTTTTGGTCGTCGCATCAATCGCGCTGGGTCCGCGTTGCTCAAACGCAAGCTGGCGATCAGCATGGAATACAACATACCCCATTAAAAAACAGCCTGTCTGTAATTCAATTCGCACACAATGACCCAAACACACCCATGAGTCTTGGTCAACTGTATACCTCATCAAAATCTAACCCACATAAAAAAATCTCAAAATTACGAAGTGGAATCCAAACACAGTTAGAGACAAATAAAAGTATAAACAATCACTGTATCACGCTCACTGACCATAAAGAAAATCCAGCCATGACACTAACAAGTGGCGCAGATAGACAAGACACAATACAGCAGGATTTTCTACAGAAAACAAATAACCATTTCCACGATGTCAAGACAGGAAATTTAATCAACAATATAGAGACAGGGTATTCAATAATAAGCGCAAACTCAATTCGCATATCATGTGGTAATAGCCAAATTACTCTATCACCAACTGGGATAGATATTAATTCAAAATCGATATGTTTGCCTTCATCTAATTCAACATTGTACCCTGTTGCTCGATTGGGTGACAATCACAGCTGCCCTAAATACATTGATGGTATTATTCCGCATAAAGGAGGAAAAATAAGCAGTGGTTCTAAAAATGTGTTTATCAATAATCGACCGGCCGCAAGACAGCAAGATATATTAAATTGCCATTTATCGAAATCTACTATCAAAAACGGCAATGATAGGGTTTTAATTAATGATAAACCACTTGCTAGAAAGTCCGATCAATCTGACCATAACGGCACAATCATCACTGGGTCGAATGACGTTTCAGCCTAAATCTATTGTAGCGGCGTAATTTTACTTACGCTCATTGTTATTATGATAGACACCTGATAAAATTAAAACACGTCAATAAAATAGCACTCTTTCACAATATGATTACAAAAAAAAGATTTATCGCCGCTCTAACAGTTTGTTGTGTTGCATTTTTTGGAACCTACAAAGCATTTAGTATGAGATCAATATATAAAGTCCGCAATCTCGTTAACACCATTAATAAAATCGAAAAAGTTAAAAAAAACGGCATCTTATTTTCAGTCAGTGACTATAAATCTGGCTTATTTCATTCAACCTGTGTCATCAGTGAAACAGTTAATAATGATACCAAGACTCCCACACCGCCAATGTTTTCTCCATTCGTCCTCGATATTTACAATGGCCCTGTCATTATCCACCATGGGTTACACTTTCAATCAGCAATCCTCATTAGTGTCATTAATACAAAAAACCACTACCAAACCGCTCTCCACACTGACGTCGCCTACTTCCATGGATATGACATTCAACTAATTGGAAAACACAAAACTAAAATTAATACAACGATTGATAGCAAAACAAAACCCACGCCTCAAAACACACTAACCGTGAAGGCGTTTAACTGTAATTTACACTTACCCAAAATATCAAGAAAATCCAAACCCAATGCTGTTTTAAACGAACTGACTGCAGTAATTAACTTAAATAACATTAGCGGTAAAATGATTCGACCCCAGGTTGAATACGCAATACAAGCAAATAACATACACATTAACACCGACCTAACAAAACAAATGGGAAAAATAACCACAAGCAACCTCAAAATAAACCGAAAAATTTTTAGCACAAGCTCACAACCCCGATCAATTGAGTTTATTTTAAAGAATGCCAACATAACAAATCTTCATATGAACAGTGATGAAATACACAACCTTATTAGCAACAAATCGCTACAAAGGTGGGCAATTAGCTTAACTAATTTCATAATAAAAAAAGAAGCTCAAAAACAAGCGACTAAAGAGCTAAAGCACGATAATCAAACGGAGTCAACCAACCCCTCAAGTCATGTCGCCGACTCTATAGCAAATATAATTTCCAACAAAACCAAGGTGAATCTGAACGGTATTGAATTAAAGCAAGAAAGAATTAAACTTCATGGCAACATCCAACTTAGCTGGCCTGAACTAAAAAACAAACACTCATTTCAAGACGTATTTACCGATGCAAAAATGAAAAACACGCTCGAACCCAGTTTTATTGAACCAAAACAAACGGGTTAAGACAAAAAAAAAGGGGGGAAACTTTCGCCAGATTATGCTTATTCTAACTTAATATTCGCGTATCAATCCGAGCAAAACACCTTGAATAACCACTCGATCAACATCAAACCACTGGGAGTCATATTGACTGTTTGCCGGCCTCAACTCCACTCTTGACTGATGAAAAAAAACACGTTTTAATGTAACGGCCTCACCATCAACAAGGGCAACCACAACAGCACCATTATCTGCGTGCTCCACCTGCTTACAAATCACGATATCGCCGTGAAAAATACCGTCTTCAGTCATTGAATCACCCTGCACTCTAAGAGCATAAGACTGCGAGTGCGCCAACCATGGGATTTCGACTTTTTCACAATTAACAATTGCTTCTATAGGCTGACCAGCTGCAATATTACCTTGAAGTGATACAGACACCAATCTAGTATCATCAGCAGGTTCTATGAGCACAATATTACGATGCTTACCCGACACCAACTCAATCAAACCGTAAGACTGCAAGCTCAGCAGATAGCGATAAATAACGCCCTTAGACTTAATGCCAGCATCATCAGCGATTTCCCTGACAGTTGGCGAGAACTGATTTTCTTTATAAAACAGGCGTATGAAGCGATACGTTCGTTCTTCTGCTCGAGTCAACATATTGCTCATCGAACTATCGGTAAAGGCTTATGGTTATCATCAACAGAAACATAGACAAACACACCCTCTGTGACTTTTCGTCGCTCGGAGCCTTTTAGCGTTAAGGCCCATGTTTCAACTCGAACCGTCATTGACGTGGTACCCGTTTTTAGCATTTCAACGTAGCAACAGACAAAATCTCCAACGTGAACTGGCTGAATAAATTCCATTGCCTCGATAGCCACCGTAACAACATTGGCATGTGCCATTTTTTTGCATATTTCCCCCCCCGCCAAATCCATTTGAGAAACAATCCATCCACCAAAGATATTTCCACTGGGGTTTGTGTCTGCTGGCATAGCAACGGTCCTGATTGCTAATTCGCCGCGTGGCCCTTGCTCTGTATTGGTATTCACCATATTAATTATCCTTTATCTTAATTAGTCTATTATTCTATCACGACACAAAAAAAGTAACAGTAAAACTAAAATCAAAGATCAAGGATATGAATAGAGAAAACAGACCAGGCCAGCCTGTGCAACAATAACACAGACCAGTTTTAAACGTCATAAAATACACAAGCTAGCACTCTTTTATTCTTGATAATAGCTTTTTCAAGATCAAGATGGTAAGCTCTTAAAAGTAAATAAAGGGACGTTATGACAAATAAAAAAAATCTCATCCAGCTGAAGGCAGATTTAATGCCTCTGACTGTGCTAGAAATCAATAAAACCAGCTTGGTTGATATTGAAACCGAACTCAATAAGAAAATACAACAAGCTCCACAGTACTTTGTGCATGCCCCCGTCGTTATTGACGTTAACAACATAGATAAGAAAGAGGAACTTAACCTGGCAGAACTGTGTGATACGCTGAAATCCTGTAAAATTATACCCGTTGGTATCAAAGGAATTGCAAAAGAACTGCAACAAAATGCGATTAATCAGGGCTTAGCCATCATTAACTCAAAGACTAAAGCCACTGCTGAAACCACTAATAAAAGCACCCCTAAAACAGCTCGCCCTTACAAACTAATCACCAAACCGATACGATCTGGCACCCAAATTTATGCCAAGGACACAGACTTGGTTATACTGTCTTCTGTGAACACAGGAGCAGAAGTTATCGCAGATGGCAACATACACATCTACGGTCCTCTTAGAGGCCGAGCATTGGCGGGAGCCAGAGGCGATGAGATGGCACGAATCTTTTGCGAGCAGTGCGAAGCAGAATTAATCTCTATCGCTGGGCATTACTTAGTGAAAGAGAATATTAAAGTTCCGAAAACGAAAAAACCACTACTTCAAATTTTTCTAGACAAAGAAACCATTAATATAGAGGGAATTTAAATGGCAAAAGTAATCGTTATTACATCAGGTAAAGGCGGCGTTGGAAAAACAACCACAAGCGCTTCTATTGCAACGGGCTTAGCTCAATCTGGCCACAAAACAATCGTAATTGACTTTGACGTCGGCTTACGAAACCTTGACTTGATTATGGGTTGTGAGCGACGCGTAGTTTATGATATTTCAAACGTTATAAACCAAGATGCAACACTGACACAAGCAATCATAAAAGACAAGCGCATTTCCAATTTGCACATACTAGCTGCATCACAAACGCGCGATAAAGACATTCTCACGCAGGAAGGCGTCGGCCGTATTATAAATGAACTCAAAGAATCGTTTGACTACATCATTTGTGATTCACCCGCTGGCATCGAGCGAGGAGCCTTGATGGCAATGTACTACGCTGATACTGCATTCATTGTAACAAACCCTGAGATTTCATCGGTTCGAGATTCTGATCGCATCCTTGGTATTTTACAAAGTAAAACACAACGAGCAGAACAAGGTTTACCGCCAATTGAAGAGCATTTGATCATCACGCGCTACTCTGAAAAACGTGTATCAAATGGAGACATGCTAAGCATTGACGACATAAAAGAATTATTGGGAATACCTTTAATTGGTGTTATCCCAGAATCCCCAACGGTGTTGTCGGCATCAAACTCAGGAACCCCGGTGATCATGGACACCAGAAGTAACGCGGGAAAAGAGTACCAAAACATCATCCTTCGATTTTTGGGGCTTGCTCCAGAATACAGCCAAGTTAAGAAAAAAACTTTCTTCAAAAGGCTATTCAGAAAAGAAACGGAGGAGTTAGCATGAGAATAATGAGAGCACTTGGACTGACATCAAAAACAGCGTCGACAGCAAAAGGCAGACTACAAATCATCATTGCCCAACAACGCACTCAGTCTAATAGCCCAGATTACTTGCCAGCATTAAGAGAAGAAATCTTGCAGATAGTAAAAAAATACACGCAAGTGGAAAGTAACGAGGTGCACATTGACCTTCATAGCAAAGACAACAATTCCGTACTTGAGCTGAACGTTACATTACCATGCGAAGAAACACAGCCGGCATAGTTAGATATGCTTTTTTTTACAACAAAAAAGTAAAGCGAATATCATTGGAACACCCGTTTGATTTCACATAAACTGAGCAAGCTGTCACAGATACATCCATAAACCTTCAAGGTGGTGTCTCACCCACCTTGACTCGGTTTGAACTCAACCGATACATCATCAAAGTACTGCTCAGCGTATTTCTTTACCACTGAAAGCTTATTACTATCAAACACGCTAAATCTAATTTTAGGCATTAACTTCCTCTTCGCTTGTGATGACTTAAGCGCACTCAACTCATGTGTAATTTCGTGATCAAGCAAATTTTTTCTACTTTTTAAGATAATATCCATGGCAGCTGCTTTAACCATCTTACGGTAAGCTCCATCAAGCTCATCAATAGCAACCGCTTTTTTACGTAGTAACACCTTTTTTTCTCGAATCACAGTCTTACTGATTTGCTGATGCATCGGCTGAAGAAAGATGCCCGATACATTTAAGTAATGGCGAAGTGAATGAGAATCTCGACGAGACACAACCTGATGCTCCATTCGTTGCATTACATCCAGCCTACTATTAATTATCGATTCACGATCAGCTTCGCTGCTTTCTGCTCCTTTGTTCCAAAGTGAGGCCTGCCATGGAATAGAAAGTTGGCGACACTGTTTAGATGAATAAAGCTCGAGATTTTGCAACATAATTGCAACCACGTTAATCACCGACGCGATAATCGCATCTGCAAGCTTGTTGTATTTGTCTATGTCCTTGGTTTTGTGAACATATGCACGAAAGTCAGCGCCTCGCCCGCCCGCCTTTTTAAAACCGGGATCATCCCATATTGATCTCCAGCATGGTGCGCTATAAACAAATTGAGGCCCAAAAGAAGCGTGATCAATATCTAGAATAACGAGCTTTGCGCAAGGCTCACCGGCTTTATTTTTATAAATCATTGGAGCAATATCAGCTCCGCGAGGTAACATTTGACCCGTGCTTTTGACCCAGCGTATGAATTGTATGAAGTCATAAGCCTGAGTCAAAAGCTGTCGCGCTGCAACGGATTTGTCACTCGCGGACCAACCACCAACTAAATTATGTCTATTGGACTGATAAAATGTGCTAAGGTAATGTCTATTACACAGCGCACCAAAAGCCGTCGTCATACGCCCTTTCTGTTTAACCTTAAAGAAGGATATATTACGCTCGAACCACATACCAAAACGTTCATGCGGGGGCTTTTCTTTCATTTCACCGTTAATCGTCGTATTTTTTTTAAACTCATCGGCATCGTAATCGCCCACCTGAATCTTAATGCTGAGTTGCCTATAGATGTTTGCAACACGCTCATCCAAAAATCCTCGATAAATATCAAATGCGAGCATTCTTTCATCAGAAAACTTTACGTATGTATTAACAACAGGCGGCGTTTTCGATAGCAAATGCGCATCAGGAGAAAATTGACCCTCTCGATATTTCATTTGCAAAATCGAAAAATATTGCGAACGTATCATTTCTGTTTTCAGCTTTTTCTTATAAAATAATTCATCTGAATTGATTCTGTCAAGCTCATCAATGACGTCTTGTTTTTCTCCGTCATCACCAATTAGCTTATCTAAGTTTGCTTTTATATCACGACAACTTCCTTTTTTTTGAACCCCAAGTGTTTTAGCTTTTGACGCAAGCAAGACTGAAGGACTATGTTTAGTTTGATTAATGATATCATTAAGACTACTTGACGATTCCCTCAATCGTTTCAACTCATTAACCTTCATGCGTCCTCCCGCTCTAAAAAACTCTATTTTATCATATCACCTGCAGAGACTCACTAATCGTAGCGAGCATAACACGTCAAGCCACTGTTAAATATAACTATACACCTATAACAACCAGTAAAGCATTGACAAATGTTGTCTATATAGTAAAAAAAATCAATAATATAATTTTATTTTAATAAAAAGAGCATCTTGATTAAGAGAGCCAGCGAAGAAAAAAGGTGTGACCAAACCGATTTTAACGAATAAGAACAGAAACAATGCAACAACAATATAAAACCTTCAGGCTTAAGGCGGCATCATTAACAACAAGCTGCTAAAGCGAATTAGAGCCGATTCTGATAAAAAAAGAGCCGTAAAAAACGGCTCTTGTAACATTTACAGTAACCAAATTAGCAAATTAACTCTAGCTTTGAAACAAGCTCTTTTTCTCGACGCAATTCTTCCAAGGTTATTTGTAACTTTTCTTTTGCTAAATCATTATGACTCACTCCTTCGAGCACTTTGATTTTACCGTTGACCGTCATACAAGGAAAAGAAAAAATCAACCCTTCGTCAACGCCGTATTCTCCACGCGAAGCACACGCCATTGAATACAATTCTTCATTTTTATCGAAATGCAAGTTCGAGATACTATCAATAATACCGTTGGCAGCACTGGCAGCTGAAGATAACCCTCTTGCATTAATGATGGCTGCACCTCGTTTTTGAACGGTACTAATAAACGTATTCTCAAACCAGAAATCATCATTGATCACGTCTCTAGCAGGTTGATCTTTAATGGTCGCATTAAAATAATCAGGGTACTGTGTGGCTGAGTGATTCCCCCAGATTATCATGTTATCAACATCATTTATCGACACGTTTGCTTTTTCTGCCAGCTGTGCGCAGGCCCGATTTTGATCAAGCATGGTCATGGCAAAAAAGCGGTCTTGCGGCACATCGGGTGCATGATTCATCGTGATCAAGCAGTTAGTATTACAAGGATTTCCAACTACCAAGACTTTAATATCATCCGCCGCATGGTCATTGATAGCTTTTCCTTGGGGCGAAAATATTTGGCCATTCATTTTCAACAAGTCACCGCGCTCCATGCCAGCTTTACGCGGCATAGCACCAACCAAAATGGCGTAATTAGCTCCCTTCATGGCTACGTTAGCATCGGATGTGATAGTGATATCACCCAAGTTAGGAAAGGCGCAGTCATTCAACTCCATCACCACCCCTTCTAGTGCCTTTAATGCAGGCTCAATCTCTAATAGATTTAAATGAACCGTGACATCCTGACCAAAAACATGACCAGAGGCCAAACGAAATAACAACGCATAACCAATTTGACCTGCTGCACCGGTAATAGCCAATCTAATCTCTTTATTCATATTTCCCCCTAATGTTTTGACATAACTCCAACAAACCCGGCAATCCTGCTGAGTTCCCAGAAACGATAAAAGCTGAGTTAAGTAACCCGTGCTTGGGCTCATATTGCAGTGTTTTTCCGTTAAAATCAACCACCACCCCACCCGCTTTCTCAATTAATAAGTGACCTGCCGCCACATCCCACAAACTGGTAGCACCAAAACGAATATACACATCCGCTTGCCCCAAGCAAATCTGAGTAAATTTTATGGCGCTGTGGCATCGCTTAACAACACAAAAAGGGTTATCCCCAGACAAATGCGATCGAATAACCTCGTCACTGGGCGAGCACCGTCCAGTCAATAAACGAAGCTGACCAAAACGATTAGTCTTGTTTGTAGAGAGCTTAACTTTTATTCCATCAAGATAACCATAAGCATAAGGCAAGTTTGCAGTGGCAACAAAATACTGATTTTTGACTGGGATATAAATCAGCGCAAGAACGGGATGCCTTGCCTGAATCAAAGCCACATTGATACAAAATTCATCACTGCCATCCACAAAACCACGAGTTCCATCGATAGGATCAACCAGCCAATATTGACTTAATCCTGTTTCAATTATGTTTTCAGCTTCCTCACTGATAACTTTGATACTGGGCGTCAAACGAGATAAAGCGCTAGAAATAAAATCATCGATCTCTTTATCAAGATCCGTCATGATGGTGCCGTCTGATTTTTGACGAGAAGCCAACGGTTTTTTCTCAAAATAGTGTGCTCGAAGCCTGACTGATGCCTGCCCAACAATCTGAATCACTTGTTGTAACAGCGTATCCAGTTCAGGACGCATGGTGTTTCCTTAGAAATAACAACAGTGCCGCAACTGACCGTGACTCAATAAAATCAGGATGAGATAACAATGCATCCACTTCGGATAATGCCCAAGGAACAACTTCAAGCGCTTCAGGTTCATCGCCAACAAGCGAGTCAGAGTGTAATCCCCGCGCTAAGAAAACAGTAATTAGATGACTGGAATACGACGGTGAAGCTGCAAATTGACGCAGTAACGATAAAGATTTCGCTCCATAACCAATTTCTTCTCTTATCTCACGTTGAGCAGCCTGTTCCACCGACTCCCCTGAATCCACACCCCCTTTAGGAAAACCCAGGCAGTACGTCTCAAAACCCACCGCGTACTCGCGCACCAACAACAACGTGTCATCGTTAAGCAACGGTACCACCATGACCGATTCATTTTGATTCAGAGCCGACTTAGAGCGCTCATAGAAACGCTCTTCTTGATTACTGAAACGCAAATGAACACGCTCAATCTTTACGCGCGATGTACTGGCAACCACGCTGGTGTGTAAGATTTTTGGCAACTTCTGTGTCAATTTATGCCTCCACGACAACCGGCATTCTCAATTGAGAGAACGACTGGTTCAACCACTTTATGTCATCACGAAAGAGATAAACACAACCATGAGACTTATTGATAAACCCCATCATAAGAGATTGATGCAATGAGTAACCCCCATGAAAGAAAACACAATAAGGCATAGGTGAGCCACCATGAGTCGAAATTGGGTACAAATTTGAACGGCAATCTGCTCCACCTTTACGGTAAATCCAAAACGTTCCTGTGGGTGTGGAGCAGGACTGATTATTGTAAGGACACTGCTTCATTCCACTGGTTGCGGGCCCCCAGCGAACTAATCGACCACTCTTATTATAGGCTGCAAAAGCGTACTTACTCAAACTGACAACGACCTCCGGATGATGATGCGTGTTCCGATATAGAGGCATGGGAGAAAAACTCAAATCATTAAGATGATGCCAATCAGTTGGTACTAACAGCCAATTTCGATAAAACAAAGCCGAATTCATTCGGTTTAGACGCATTATAATCCGACGATTCTGCGGATTGGGAAAAACATCAGGCCAAATTTCGTGAGGACGAATGCTAACGCAATGCAAACCAGGCAACTGGCAAAGTTGCTTCACCATCTGCGGCGCGTTGGATAACGCATGCTGGTGGGCAAATTTTTCAGGATTTATCGGAGCGCTGCTGAAGATAACATGGCTGCTCTGGTCGAAATGTCGAATCATGTCCTGTTCAGCTTTAGGACTGATTGCGCCCAGCCCGGATGAAATGACCAACAGATTCATCAAAACCGACAAAATAATTCGTTTCATTCTCTTTCCTTACATTATAAAACAGAAGAATTATCCCATAAAAAAGCGAGTAACAACAACAATTCGCTGCAGTTTATTAGACTAATTGTACAATAAATTATATAATACATCACCATGAACACGGCAAAACCCATATCGCTTTACATCCACTTTCCATGGTGTATTCAAAAGTGCCCATACTGTGACTTCAACTCACACGAAGAAAAAAAAACACGACCAGAATCAGCTTATATCGATAGATTAATCTTGGAACTTGAGCAAAAAAAACACCAATTAGAAAACAGAGAGATTTCAACCATCTTCATCGGCGGTGGCACACCCAGTTTAATCAGCGGTATCGCCATTCATCGCCTGCTAACCAGCATTACCAAACGATTTCCCTGTTCAACCAACGTAGAAATCACGCTTGAGGCCAACCCAGGTACAGTCGAAATCCAATTCCTCAAGGATTATTACGAAGCCGGTGTAAACAGGCTCTCTTTTGGCGTACAGAGTTTTTGCGACAAACAACTCTCCAAGTTAGGGCGAATTCATTCTGCACAGGAGGCAAAAAGCGCTTTCAAACTAGCAAGGCAACTAGGATTTGATAATATCAACATCGATGTGATGTTTGCCCTGCCCAAACAATCAACTCGCGAGGCGTTGAACGATTTGGAGCAAGCGATCGCTTTGTCACCTGAGCACATCTCATGGTACCAATTAACCATCGAACCTAATACGGCATTCGCCCACTTACCGCCGGCGCTACCAAATGACGACAGCGTCGTTGAGATGCAAACACAGGGGCAGGTATTACTGCGTTCTCATGGCTATCACCAATACGAAGTATCTGCCTACGCATGCAATCGAAAGCACTGTCGGCACAACGAAAATTACTGGGAGTTCGGCGACTACTTAGGAATTGGCGCCGGAGCCCACAGTAAAATAACACACGGCCAATTGATCACCCGTTACTGGAATCACAAACACCCTAAACAGTATCTCAAACAAGAGAATGCCACAACTGGGCAACAGCACATCAAAGACGAGCACATCGTGTTTGAGTATTTTATGAACCGTATGCGACTGAATAAACCGATCAGTGAATCAGAATTTATCCGCCTCACAGGCTTTCAGTTTAAGGATATCCACCATCAGCTGCAATCACTCTTAGAACAAGGTCTCATCTCTCTCGATGCACACCTCACTCTCACCGAGAAAGGACGCTGGTTTTTAAATGACATACTGCAGCACTTTTTAGAATAAACTTAAAAGAAGACAAATTCAGACATGAAAAATAGCTGCATTCCATAAAAAAGAGTGTATTTCACTGAATTCAATGAAAAAAAAGATAAAATTAATAATTATTTTAACATTTTTTTAATATTATTTTAATAAATATAAGGTAAAATAGTGTCAATTATAAATTAATCAACCATATTAGGCTGAAAACAATGAGAAAAAGTAACACAGTTAGAACGGGCTTGAACCTACTTACCACAAATACAGCGCCGCCAGAGATGACGGTAACAGAACCAGAGATGACGGTAACAGAAGAAGAACTCATGTTCCGCTTTGATGAAGAAAACGAAACTTCTAATGTAAATGACACCGAAGCAACCACTATTGAAAATGGGGCCTCAGTTGAAAACGAAAATGAAGATGCAATTAATGTGCCCGTAATTAAAAAAGAAGAAATTGATACTACTACCGTATTTGGTGCACTTTACTACATCTATACACACGGTGAACCAGGGCAGAAAGAGGAATGCACAAGGGAGTACGAGAAAAAAAGAGAAAGAAAACAACAACAAGAAGAAGAGATGCGCAATGGTCTTCGCAAAAGAGCCATTAGACATTATAGTGAATGGCTAGTCGAAAACATAATAAACACAGCCAAAGATAATATTCGTGAACAGTCAAAGTCGATCGAATCAGAAAACACCCCCCTCCCCACCGCATCAACATCACATATGGATGAGCTTAGAAACATTAGCGAGTTGATATGTAATGATTCTGATGACGACGAAAAGCCCTCGGATGAAATCAATAGTGCTTTTGGACAACCAACAAGAAACAGAGAAAGTCAGTGGAATGCCATACACAAGGAAATTCGAGCTAAATATGCTAATCATGGTTATTTAGGTGACACACACGAACTATCTGCAGAAGAAATACAAGAAAATCATGAAAGAGCAGCCAAATGGAAAAAAATACACCAAGAGAGCGATAATAAAGCCTATTCTGAAATTCGAGCTAGATCGCCTTACGACTGCTTATCCGATAATGAACGACCACAGTCCAATCAGTCCACTGACACTGTTACATACGATAGAGAAATAAACAGTTATGGTTTTTTACGTGTGAGTAACCTGAGAAATTTTGGTGTGACTGACACAGAAAATAATGGCGCGAGAGTCCGAGAAAATGATATTTCCAGTGACACAGAAAATGATTCGAGTAATCAAGAACACGATGATGACGACAACATATTCAAAATAACCATTAGTTAAAACACGCAATAGCGATTACATGAATTGATTCTAAAGATCGCGAACTGCCTTCGTTCATTAGACCAATCAAAAAAAGAAAAAACAATGATATCTTTTTTTCTGATGAGGCAATCAATATAACAAGTTAAGAAAGCATGAATTCCACCTCAGCTTGAAATCATTATTAAATAATAGAGTTGGAGAGACAGACAGAAATAAGAACGAGTCGCCGTAAAAATTAACCGACATGATCAGTATGGCGTAAATTTCGAAATAAAAATTGACAGCAGCCAAGATCCATTCCACAAGGCAAAAAAAACTGTTAAAACAAAAACACGGTATTGTAATAAAATACCAAATCTCTAGCATGTATTGAGTAAGCCCTGCTGTGCTTAGCACAAAATCACACATAATAACAAAGGAATAGACAATGACAACATACATGCAAATAGATGGTATACAAGGTGACGTTACGGCAAAAGGTCACGAAAACTGGATTGCAATTAATGATTTTAATTTTGGAGTCAAACGAACCCTCTCCACAGACCCCGGAAGAATTGCGGATCGTGAAAGCACGCGCCCAAGCATCAGCGAAGTCACTTTGGTAAAAAAAATGGATAAAAGTTCCCCGCTTTTATTTAGCGAATCGTGCGTAGGAAAAGCTAAACCTACCATCAAAATTCATTGTTGCCAAACTGATAACAGTCTAAACCCTTACGCTGAAATTACACTTAATAACGTGATTGTAAGTGGTTATCATGTGTCTTCCGAACACAAGTCTGGTAGTCATTACCCACATGAAAACATCACGCTTAACTTTGACAAAATAGAACTTCGCTACATACCATACGATAGTCAAAACCAAGCCCAAAGCCCAATCCCTGCCGGGTATGACTTAAAGCAAGCTGTGGCAGCGTAACATTTATGGGCTAAACCAGGCGTCACTATAGAAACAGCAGCTCCTACTGACTAATTTTATAGTGTTAGCAAGTTTAGCCCACCTAAAATGAAAATGACACAACCTTAAAAAAAACTCATACAACCACAACAGACTAACCAAGATAAGAAAGAAGGATCAGAGTGAGTACCGTCATACAATCACATAAACGTCTATCACTCATTACCTCATTGCCCCTACCTTCTGATATTAGTGTGGAACGTTTTTTTGGCGAAGAAAAACTCAATCATGAATTTACTTGGAATCTGTACTTACGATCACACAGCTCAATAGACACACGTGATTGGCTATACCAAAAAATAACCATTTGTTCGCATGACAACATAGAAGCTAACCGATTTTTTTCAGGCATTATAAGCTCAATAAAACATCAACGATGTCAAGCTGGCAATCAAGCTGAAACACTTCATATCACACTTAAATCCTGGTTCTCATTATTACAGCATGAGACTGATTGTCGCATTTTTCAAAATAAAACAACGTTGGAAATCATCAACAGTATCTTCAAACAACACCGTCTCCCACCACCTATACAGCAACATCTCACTAAAACATACCACCCTAGAAAATACTGTACACAGTATAATGAAAGCACACATCATTTTATTTGCCGCCTGTTGGCAGATGAGGGAGTACACTTCATTTTTAAACACACAAAACAACAACACCACTTGGTTTTAATTGATCAATTTTACCAAGAGCCCGTTGTTAATATCGATACAAGTGATCACTTTTCAAAAGAAAATATGCCGATAACCAGACAATCGATCCAACCAAACCAGTTCGCAACCAAAGACTATGACTACCACAACCCCAACACGGATCTCTTTCTAAAGCATTTGACAAATCAAAACCACCTAACAGCGACAAGGAAACCACTCTCACAGTATCTTTACCCCGGGCATTACCAACAGCAATCAAAAGGACAAAACGTCTTAAAAAGAGTCTCAATGACACAGGAAAGGCAGCCCATTAATGTGGTCATCTCGCCATCATTAAATCCATCATTAAACAACATCATTAACGGTCACCAATTATGTTCGCCTTGTAGAATCGTTGCAATTGAGTACCATTATAAATCCATATCCGACACTAGTAGTATAAGCCAATATGCTGTCATTAACGCCACGCCGGCAAACCGCTTTTTTTATCCTCCCGTGATGAGAAAGCCCATCATGCCTGGTGGGCAAACCGCAACCGTAACCGGTCCTAAAAACGATACCGTCTTTACAGATGAGCAGGGTCGTGTGAAGATACGCTTTAACTGGGACAGATCAAACTCCAAAAACTCGCAAAGCAGTTGCTGGGTTAGAGTCAGTCAAGCGTTAGCCGGAGATGGTTGGGGTGTCAAATTTACACCTCAAATCAACACCGAGGTTTGGGTTGACTTTATTGATGGCGACCCAGATCGACCGGTTATAACGCGACAGGCTTACAATGGATTGAACTCATCTCCTTTCTCATTTCAATCGGGTTATTGTAATGGCATTCAATCGCCCAATGAAGAACCGCACACCCCTCCAAATCTTTTAAAGTTTGACGACAATTGCAACAGCAACCACGTTCGCTTAAATGCACAAAAAAAACTTCTCTACAACGCTAAAAACAATATTCGTATTGCAGTCAAGGGTAATGAAAAACACACTATCAAAACAGGCAACCTCAGCCACCTTTCAAAGCAAGGCGAATATCATCTAACTGCCGAACGTATTCATTTACAATCTGGTAGTAGTAACATACTGCTAGAAAAAGACAAAATCATGTTTGACACAAACTGCGTTAGAATAAACTGCTCCACGCTTTCACCAGCAGCGCTATCAGGTGTACCTCTTGGCTTCATGAGAAACATGGCTGGAGCCACGACAATGGGTGGAATTGATGCGACAAGTATGAGTGGCATCGCAACCTCATCATCATTGATAGAAAGTAGCGCCACACTTTCGGCAACCGCCACCGGCGCAATTGAAGGCGTAGAACTGGGCGAACTCGCAGGGCCATTAGGGGCATTGTTGGGGTTAGCGTTAGGAGGTTTGATTGGGTTCGCAGTTAAAGAAGTTAAGGATCATTTCAAACCATCACCCTCACCAATACCTGACCAGCCAAAACCAGAACCCATCCCCTACCCTCAAACTGATGCAAAACCATCGATACCTCCATTTATTCCACTCGGGCCAACACCCGATGTAACAAAGCAATCAGTCTCTTCGCCTACCGAAACCGCAACTAACCACTCTAAGCCATATTACACGCATGAGACATACCATCAACCACCATCGGAGCTACCGGCATTTCCTGATGCAAAACCTGAAAAAGGCAAAACGCCTATTGGTCGAAGTAGAAAAATCAGGCGACGCTGGGTTGATAGAAAAAACAAAAACATATTAGAATGGGATTACCAGCACGGGACTGTGGAAAAATACGATAAAACTGGAAAAAAACACCTTGGTGAATTTGACCCGAAAACAGGACAACAAACAAAACCCGCCAACCCAAAGCGACGTATTAAAAAGTAAGGAAAAAATCATGGAAAAAATTGAACGTTACATAGCCTGTTATGATAAAAGCACATCTCAGCTAGTGAAAAAAATAACCATTCCGGATGTGCCACTGGTAAAACTGAGTGAAGCGATAGGTAGGATTGAGACTGACATAAAAGAAGACCCGCTCTTATATTATGATTACCCAATCAATGAGACCAACCTTAAACAGCTCCAATTTACTCTCTCAATAACAATACCAATTGAGGCTTTCTCTTGTTACCTCGAGTGCACCAGTAAAACTGAGTGAGAAATATCCGTAAACACATGCAGAATTCAAATAAAATCCGCCTGTAGCACGGAAACGGTGCAAATCCACTTTCATTGAGTTAAGATACAAACCATGAAAGATTCTGTCAGCGTCATTATTCCCACTTACAATCGCGCCCACACGCTTGCTCGAGCATTGGACAGCGTTTTAGCGCAAACACAACCTGCTAATGAAATTATTGTAATCGATGACGGATCAACCGATGGAACAAAACAATTACTTGCTGATCATTACCCTCAAGTTAAGTGCATAACACAGTCACAACAAGGCGTGAGCGCCAGTCGAAACCGCGGGATAAAACAAGCACAGTCTAAATGGATAGCTTTGCTTGACTCAGATGACAGTTGGCATACAAACAAACTAGAACAACAATGGCTTGCGCTCAAAGCCGAACCCAACCCACTGTGTCACACAGATGAAATATGGATTCGGCAGTCAAAGAGAGTCAACCCAAAGGTAAAGCACACAAAATCCAGCGAGAACTTATTTGAAAGAAGCCTTGAGCTCTGCCTAATTTCACCGTCAAGCGCCTTAATGCTGCGCTCACTATTTGACAACGTCGGTTATTTTGATGAAAACCTTCCAGCCTGCGAAGACTACGACTTATGGCTAAGAATTACAGCAAAGTACCAAACCACGTTTGTAAAACAAGCATTAATCACAAAATACGGTGGTCATGACGATCAGTTGTCCCGTCAATTTTGGGGCATGGACCGTTTCCGAATAAGGGCACTGTTAAACTGCTTAAATACAGAGTCGTTAACACCAAACCAGTCACTTGCGGTCAAAACCACATTGAAAAAAAAGGCGACCATCCTCAAACAAGGAGCCATCAAACGCAACAACATGACATGGGCAACAGAGCTGCAAAGTATGATTGATACGCTATAAAAACAAGTGACAAGATCATTATCAGATAAGTTAAAATTTAACCAATAAGACGATAAGCAGGAATCTAAATAACCAGAACCGAGCCATCAATTGCAATAACGAGACATCGAACAGTCACCAGCCACGCTGACAAGACCCTCACACTAAACGGAAAATCGATTAGAAACATGACATTAAACATAACATTGTCAAGGGTCTAAAGCAGATATATAATGCAACACTTTAGCAGGAACCCAAACACATGCATAAAGGTCACGTTATAATCGTCTGCGCACTACCCGCTGAGTCCAGACCATGGATTACGTTATTTAAACTACAACGTCAACACGGTGAACAGGCATTCACTCGTTACTGCAACGCGTCTAACACCATCAGCTTGATTGAGTCAGGCATGGGTGTTTTAGCAGCCGCAACCGCGACTGCCAGCGCCTTTTATTTATCAGGCTCACAACAACACACCGTCTTTTGTAACATCGGAATCGCGGGTGGACGACACCCCATAGGCTCTGTGTATGAAGCGAATAAAATCACCCATGCAGAAACAGGGCAATCAGAATACCCCCTTCCGCGATTTGATTTACCCTCTGAAAACCTCATTACCCTGAACAAACCAAGCAGTCATTTTACCGGAAATTCACTTCATGACATGGAGGCATTTGGATTTTATAAATCAGCGTCTCGTTTAGTCGAGCACGAGCAAATTTGCGTGATTAAATGCGTTTCAGATAGTGATAAAGACAATATCAAACATGTCAACGCTCAATTTGTAACGCAGTTATTAGAAAAGCAATCGGAGACAATCGAGCAGTGTATCGAAAAATGCACTCTTTTATCAAACACTGAAGCCAAGATTCACAGCAACCACTTACCACTGTACGAATCTTGTTTACAACAGGCGCATTTTACAGAATATCAAAAACAGCAACTCAAAAAAAACTGTCGTCAAGTACACGCCTTAGACAGCTCAATTGAATCAGCACAATGGGAAAATTGCAACGATGCAAAGCAGTTATTACATAACCAGAGCAAACTCATTGAACAACTGATATAAGGAGAGCCCTGAAATGAAAAAAACGATTTATGTTGAATCGCATTTAATGGATCACCCCAGAGTTCAATTAATACTGAATCGATACAAGGACAAAACCGTCATTACATGCCAGCATCATGGAGAAATATTTAATCGAAAAAACCAGAATTTTCGCCAGCAAAAAACCAACCCGGCTATTATTTTAGCAGAGAAGACAGGACGTAAAGTCATACCCAGTCCAAGTGGGTTTGGTATTGATAACAACAGAAATTATTACTTTTCCCACATGCTTAACTGCCCATTCGATTGCCGTTATTGTTTTTTACAGGGACTGTACCAAAGCGCTCATCATGTCATTTATGTGAATTATGAACATTTCATGGATGAAATAAAGCAAACCGTGTTAGAAGAGGACACGCCTTGCACTTTTTTTTCCGGATACAATGCAGACTCTCTAGCACTGGAGCCAATCACACACTTCGCACGCGAATTTTTGCCATTTTTCTCAGGACTACGCAACGCCACATTGGAGCTTCGATCAAAAAGCGCAAATATCCGAGAACTACTCAAACACCCAGCATCAAAAAACATTATCGTGGCATTCAGTTTAAACCCAGATATCATATGTGACCAACACGAATACAAAGCAGCTTCACTCAGCAAGCGAATCAAAGCAATTAAACAAGCGTCAGCTCATGGCTATTCAGTTGGAGTTAGGATTGATCCCGTTATCTATTGCAATAATTTTAAAACGGTGTACCGCAGTTTTATTGAACATTTAGCCAAGGAAATTGGACATTGCCACATACATTCAATCAGCCTGGGTGGGCTGCGATTTCCGGCAAAGATGCATGAGAAAATAGTCAAGCTTTACCCCTCTAATAAACTACTCAATCAGGTAAAAAAAACAACAAAAAAGCAAGTCAGTTACCCGGAACAGTTAGAAAAAGACATGCTAAACTATGTGCAAAGCTTACTATCACAGCATTTTAGCGAAATACCGCAATTTAACTGCACAAATTAAAATCAGGCGCAAGTTGGGAAAAGCAGAAACCCGTCTTAATTATTAAAAAAAATTGAAATACTAATATTTATTTAACTAAAAACGTTCATTAAGTAGACAAAAAAGCAAAAATTGGAAACTAACTGATAAAAAAGTTACACTACTGAAAACAAATCATACAGAGAATAAAGATGACCATACGTGATAAGACACAAAACCTATTCAATCTATTGCAGTTACAAGCAAATGAAACCAACACCATAGACAAAGAAACCGCTATAAAACTCGTCAACGCGTGTGGCAAAAAAATAGTCGAGAAGTGTCATTATGGGAACAGCTACAGTGACGAAAATATCATACTTTTTTTTGCAATCTATCACAACGAGTTTCATATTTTTGAACATACAGTGAAGCTATACCATCAACACGCAAACACAAACTGGCTCACTACCACAATTGACCAGTATGAATTTAATGTGCTCCATAAAGTCGCGTTCAAAGGATCAATAGATTACTTCAAGGTGCTAGAAGACACCTTCAGCAATACAATCCTAAGAGCAGCACTCTTGACACCAGCGAGGTTATTAAGAGATAACGCAGCAAGGGATCATAATGGTAAAGTAATAGGCATAAATGTCATCACGCCACTGGACATCATATGCATGTATAATAACAAACCATTACTTCAATACCTGATAACGAGACGTATTATTAACGAGAGCCTATTGAAAGCATACTACCAGTTTGAAGGCAAATTGAATGACGACATAATTAAATTAACTGACACCAAAACAATTAGTGATGAATTTAAACTATTGTTACAAAGTGATATGATTCCGTTAACATCACAGCCTTTTTCATTAAGAACATGGACAAGAAAAATAGAGCATTACAGCAAAATAATGCCATCGTTGACTGAAGCAATTAACATCACCAAGAAAGCATGCCAACTAGAAGATCACCTATTTATGTTTGATAAAGGCAAATCAATCGTTCAAGATGAAATAGGAAAACAAGTTAACGAATTACTAGCTGATGTATATTGGCAACCAAGCTTAATCGAATTTGTTGCAACAATGGAAATTATTAGAAATCTAAATATAACAATACTTCGAAACGGGAAGCATTATCAACTGATAACGAATTGCCATGATATGTTATTTTTCTCTCGCAGCCGAACAAAAAAAATACACAAATACGATGTCGAGACATGGCTAACTGAGCACACAAGAGGTCTCGAAGTGCACCATAAAAACAAAGAGAATCTAGCACAACTTAGTAATGACACAAAAAGCTTTAATAACATACTCTCGTCCTTTTGTGAAGATTTTCAAGCCGAAATCAAAATTCAGCGAGACACATTCAAAGACCTACCTGAATATAGCACGGCCTCAATTTTACTTGCTTCCGAATATTTAACACGATACGTGGTATTAAGTGATAATGCGCTAACCTCAATGAAAGATCAAACGCTAATCGAATCCATTTGTGACTCAATTAAACAATCGACAATCCTACTTGACAATTTAATTCAACATTGCGAAGCGCCCAAGAATCATCCAAAAATAATAACCGAAAAAAAATTACTTATTGTTGCTGTATGTCGATTACTTAACTTTTTCACCATAGAAGACATGAAGGAAATTGCAAAACTGAATCCACTGATAGCTAACAACGACTCATGTAAAAATTTAATCAGCCAGCAAGAAGAGATAGCGAATAAAATCGCAACTCACGATGACCTCAGCGCTTTAATTGATGCAATTAACCATAGAGATAGCCTCATTGATAAGATTGCAGAAATCAGCATCATACAGAATTTATTTAAAGCTCCGGAAGGTGATCACATCTTACTAAGATGCAAAAAACACAGGATCATCGGAAACTCCAACTATTTTGCAAGCGTCACTGATAAACGGAGGAAAAGAAAATCAAAATCAATCACACCGAATCAAACTAGTTCAAGTGATTCTGATCTATCATCTGAAGACGAGAAAGACGATAATGCCGAACCATTAAACAAGAAACACAAAACAGTTGAAAGTACTTCCATTTCTACGCAAACAGACGCAGCCAATGAGATCACTACTGAATTACTAAAAATGATCACTGATGCGCCAGCACAGCTTAGACAAAGCATTATGGGGATTTTAGGTAACCCATCCAACTATCTGATTACTGAAAAGACCAAGATAATTGAAAGCGTGTTTGAATTCAGTGTTACAGGTAAGTCAACCACGGCTGGCGTCACAACTCCGAGCCCAGAAAAGTATAAATTAGACATCAAACTATCTGGCTTGCTAACGCCGCCCAGGGTGATATCAAACCAAGACGGTATAGAGGGTGCTTACCCACTTTCGTCTCGCCCTAGCAGGGAAAGCTCCAACCCGCATAAAAGAATATACCAGATACATTTTAAACAATCAGACTCAAGCGTGAACTTGCCTAATGAGGAACTTTCTTTAGGTATATAAGCAAGAAGACTAAATAACTCTTTGATGGTGTCAAAGTAGTGATTACATTAAGATGTATAACCATATAGTGCCCACAATGGAACAATATCCGGCTCTGAAAAACACGGTATTGTTCAAATCATGAAATAGATCTACGATTATCAAGCACGAACAACAAAGTGATCGTAGATGAAAATAAAACTCAAGATACAAGAAAGAGAATCTCAAAATAAACATGATATTCATCTTGTCAAGAACAAGTCAGATAGCACCATCTACTGTAGGGAGTTGATTATTGGATCCAATGCCAATGGATACACGGTATTGACAGGTAATGAAACGGTAGAAATTAAAAACAAAGATAAAGTAATCACTTCAGAACACATTATCCATTTTGAATTCATCGATGACATAAATCAAAATGTTTATTATCATGAAAAAAGAGCACCATCGCAAAGTCTAAGTCAAGAATGGGAAAATATAGGTATCGATATAACACTCCCTCAAACGAACGATCATGATAACTCAATATTACCAACATCTTACTCAAAATACGATGATGATCCACTCGAGTTTCTAATTAACGGTAATACAAAACGAGATGCACGTTTACTACTGGAATCAAATAGCAGCGACAACAATAGACTAGGAGACGAACATGTCTCACGAAGCAACACGAATTTGATTAAAAACCCACTATTAAATAATCAAAATGATACCGGAAAACGAAAACTAACACATTACCCAACGACGGAGTATGAAAACAATTTAATGCTTCGCACACAAAACAGTGAACACAGAGAACCAATTAGACCATTTAAAAATATCAAATCATTTATCACAAAAAAAAACCATTAATATCATAGTTAAATAGGAGCATTCTATGAAAGTAAAAGACCTGATCGTGGTTAGCATTTTATCGTTATTCACAGCCAGTTGCCACCAAATTGATGGTATTAATACACGTTTGAATATTCGTACAGCGGAATATTTAAATCCTGATAACAGAGGCAAAGCTTCGCCAATCGTGCTGTCAGTCTACGAATTAAAAGACCAGAAAAGATTTGCCCAATTGAGCTACCGTGAATTAACCACCAATCCTAACAATACACTCAAAACAAGCCTCATTGACATCCACACAATCGAAATACGCCCCAACATTCATCAAGAATTGACGCTCTATATCAATAAAAACACGCGCTATTTAGGCGTCATTGCTGGCTACCGATCGATCGATTCATCAAAATGGAAACAAGTCATAACTATGAGCAATCACCCAAGGCACCTTAAAATGGACGTAATGCTACAGACTAACAACATGAGAATCAGCCACATAGGCTAAGGAAAAACCAATGCATAATAAAGTGATATGGAATGAAGGTATGTTTTTACAACCGCAACATTTCCAACAACAAGAAAGGCACTTTAACGATATCATCAGTCAAAAAACCACATTTCTAGACACTGAAAGATGGGGTATAAAAACACTGGAGCTTGATTACGACTTACTTAGGGTAGGCAAGATCGCCATTAAAGATGCGTCAGGAATTTTCCCCGATGGAACGTGGTTTACAACACCAAATCAAGATAAGCTACCGGAGGCCGTGGAAATTAAACCAGGAACAGCTAATAGCATTATATATTTAGCAATCCCAATTCGAAACGGCGATTTAATTTCATTGGATTCCGGAAAATGCCATGAACGTTATTTAACAACGACAGAGGAAGTAAAAAACAACATTAAGAACATTAATTTGTCTAGCACGCTACTACTAGGCAAACTAAACATGAAAATACTCTTAGAAAGTGATGACCTAACGCAATACTGCACGATACCGATTGCTAAAATAAATCAAATTCGATCTGATAATACCATTATTTTGGATAATGAATTTATACCATCCTGTCTTGAAATAGATTGTTCACCATACTTAGCACAACAAGTCAACGTCATAAGAGAATTATTATCTAACAGAGCTCAAATGCTAACTGGAAGATTAACAGAGAGCCAACAATCAGCTAATGCTGAAATTATCGACATGCTAATTCTACAAATTATCAACCGCTACACAGCCATATTCAACCAAACTGTGAACGACAAGCGGTGCACGCCCGCATATCTTTTTCAATGTTGTAATCTGCTGTATGCAGAGATGTCAACATACACATCAGTCAAAAAAACAGCAAACATAATCCCCAGTTATTCGCAGAGCAATCCAAACTTATATTTTTCAACGCTATTAGAAATGGTAAAAGACAGTCTTAATATAGTTATCCAGCAAGATGCTAAGCAAATTAGCATTCAAAGAAAAGAGTTCGGATTGTGGGTTGGTAAAATTGAGAATAACATCTCACTAAATGCAGACACACTTATATTGGCAGTCTATAGTCAGGATAACACAGGTCAATTAAAACAGAACTTCATGAATCAAGTCAAAATAGCGCCTTTAAGTGAGATAAGAGAGTTAGTCAGCCGAGCGATACCTGGAATTGGTTTGCAAGCACTAAACGTCGCACCTCGTCAAATCCCCTATCAGTCACACTGTGCTTACTTTCAACTCGAAAACAATCATGAATTATGGCAGCAATTAAAAAAAGATCAAACAATTGCGTTTCATATTTCAGGTCAGTTCAATGAGGCTCAACTGGAACTATGGGCTATTAAGGATAAATCATGAATCAACTAATTGAATACAATAATGAACATATAGATAACCTGCAAATCAGAAAAAAATCTGAAAAGTTATCACCAATATTGAACTACAATAATAACCCAAATCCAATTATTCAAGTTGCAGGGCCAATATTAGCATTTATGTCACATATCAAAAAAAGTGATCAACCTGAAAAAATTAACCAAATAAGAGAAAAGATAATCAACGAAATAACGCTATTTGATAAAAAACTTCGACAGCTTGGTTACCAAAACAAAACGGTTCTGGCTGTAAGATATTGTCTCTGTACAGCGCTAGATGAAAGTGTACTCAACACAGACTGGGGAACAAACACACTTTGGGTTCAACATACCCTGCTGAGTTATTTTCATAATGAAACATGGGGCGGCGAAAGATTCTACATCATTGTCGATACATTAGCGCAAAAACCACGACAAAATATAGCAGCCATCGAGTTCCTCTATACTTTGATGACTTTAGGATTTCAAGGCAAACTTTACAGTAAAGAAGCCGAACCATTGCGAGAGGAAATTAGACATAGAACATTAAGCTTAATAAAGAATATTAACGGAAAGCAGTCTCGCCAATTAGCGAACCACACGATTGACAGCACAATAATGAGCATTAATCAACAAAAAACAAAATCACTCAAAGTAATATCTGGAATTACGGCTGCGTTAATAATTACTGTCATCGCTTTCACCAATGTCAAACTTAACAAACTAAGCTCTATCACCATAACCAAGTTGCAGTCAATCGCAACCACACCCGCTTTGGCTAACTACACAGTATTACAAAATAGGCCCGTATTACATAAAATTAAGAGAATAGAAAAATGATAGCATTCCTTAAAAAAAACAGAACCCCCATAATTATCTTATCTACAGTTGTAGTTGCATTATGGTGCTTACTACCTGCAATCGCAATAGGTAATCATCATCCTTTTAACAGTACTTTAGCCAAATTCATCATAACAGCAATCGTTATAATGCTTCCTTTTTTAAAGGAAATCTTAGATTCAATTAAAAGATTAAAAATGCACAATAGAGCTGAGATCAAGGCTAAAATAAAGATGGTATACACGGACATAAAGGTCTTCATGCGACAGGTTCCAAGCAAGGTAAAACATGCTGCTGTCAAAGTTCAAAACAGGCAACGTATCTTTATAGAATACAAACAATTTAGAAGAAACCCAGCCTACCTCATTATAGGTCACTCAGCCTCAGGATCTAAATCTCTCTTACGTGGCTCACACATTCATTTTATACCAACCAATGCATTAAACAATCAGATGAAGGAGCTTCAGTTACAATCAGAGCAATTTGAGTGGCATTTTAGTGATCACAGTTCATTTATAATTGAAAATAATAGTAACCACGAGAATATTGACCATTATAAAAAGCTGACAAGGATCATTCGAAAAAACCGGCGGTTAAAACCACTCAATGGGGTCATTCTATCATTTGATATAAATCAACTACTACTGCTCGACCACGAGCAAAGAAAAAAACAAGTTGGCGCGTTTGCAACTCGACTGAAGAACCTGAATACAACGCTGAATACCATCATACCACTGTATATTACCTTTACAATGTGCGACAAAATTTCTGGATTTGTCAATTTTTATAATGATCTCTCACAAGAAGAATTAACACAAATCTGGGGCATTACGTTTAATTATCAAAATAAAATCAACATCAAGCAAACACTTGAAGAATTCAATCACGAATACAACATATTAATTTCACGACTCGAAAAAAGGGTACTCTTTACACTTGACTCCGAAAAATCAATTGAGGCTAGAGAACGCATACAAAATTTCCCTCAACAAATGAAATTATTCAAAAGACCCATATTAACACTATTATCTGAGCTTAGCATAGCAACTGAGTCAAACAGGACGCAAATTAGAGGTGTCTATTTTACCAGTGCCTTACAAGAAACCAAGCAAAATGACTACCTATTTTCATCATTATCACAAACCTATCAGCTAACGAGAAAACAACAGGCACAAAATCACTTTAGAAACGAATCTTATTTTATTTCAGAACTATTTCAACGGTTAATTCTTACTGAAGGCAAATACCTTGGTGAAAATACGCGCATCAAAAAAATAAAAACGTCAACAAAATCTGCAAGCTTATATCTGATACCTTTATTCGGATTATACGCAACAGTGTCAATTTATGGCGCATATCAACAAAGCAAAAAAATGATAGCTGGCATAAATTCAAATATTGTCATATATAAGAATTACAATAACCAGCTTGATCCAAACGCTGTCAATATTGAGACGACACTACCAGAACTTAACACATTAAACAAAATATCAAGAGAAGCCGACGACACCCATGGCGCCGCTTTCTTTCTAACCGCAAGACACAGATTAAAAGATAACGCTTATGAATCTCTTGTCAGAGCTATACACACTGACTTTATTCCAAGAATGGCCCTTATGCTTAAAAAAGAACTGGATAATTCAGACACATTAAATGTGCAAACAGTGTACCTATTATTAAAAGGCTACCTAGCCATCGGTGAAAACAAGAAAGTAGATAAAGCAGTATTGGTCGCTCCATTTGAAACAAACACCGAAACATTATCAATACTATCAGCCAAATCACAATCACAAATCAAACATTTCGCAGCATTAGCATCATCTCGGCGTTTAGACGCATTACCGCTAAACCATGCATTACTGGATAAAATTCGGCTAAGGTTACAAAATGTCAACCTCGAGGAAAGAGCTTTCGCCCTACTCTCAGCACAAAGTTTCAGTAACCAAACCGCGCCTCTAAGTATAAGAAATGTATTCTCCAATAAACGCCTATTTACTAGTAACAATGGCGTTAAAGCTATCCCGGGTTTATTTACAACGAAAGGCTTTACATATGACTATAAACCAAACATTAGCAGCATCATAAAACACGTTAGAGATGATAATAAAATTATTGGACTGAATAGCTCTACCCCAACCAACGATAAGCTAATGCAAAATGTAAGCAAGTTATACAACCAACGTTACTTATTCGCATGGACAAACACAATTAAGCAAGTCAATATAACACCAGTTAGATCAGTAAATGAGCTCATAAGTCAATTAACACTTTTGAGTGATTCCAGTTCACCATACAAAATTGCTTTATCGGAAATTGATAGAAATACCCACGCGATTAAGGGTGAAAATATTACTATTAATGATTATTTTAATGCTTTACATCAATACCTTGATAGCA
>CACHNP010000015.1 GCA_902581285.1 uncultured Gammaproteobacteria bacterium
ATTTTTCGAGCTCAGGGGTTATATTCAGCGAATGTCTTTCTCTGGAGCTCAATATTTGCTAGAATTCTATCCCGTTTACAGTTAAACGGGTTCTCAATATGACTAAGTACATTTTTATTACTGGCGGTGTGGTATCTTCCTTAGGGAAGGGGATTACATCGGCTTCTTTGGGTGCTATTTTAGAGGCTCAAGGTCTCAACGTGACCATGCTGAAGCTAGATCCGTATATCAATGTCGATCCGGGTACCATGAGTCCATTTCAACACGGTGAGGTTTTTGTCACTGATGATGGCGCAGAAACTGATTTGGATTTAGGTCACTACGAGCGTTTTGTGCGTACCACGATGACCAAGAAGAACAATTTTACTTCGGGACAGGTGTACGCGGATGTGATTCAAAAAGAGCGACGTGGAGAGTATCTGGGCGGTACCGTCCAAGTCATCCCTCACATTACTGATGAAATGAAGGCTAAAATTGTAGCGGGGGCAAAGGGGTACGATGTCGCATTGGTAGAAATTGGTGGCACGGTGGGTGATATTGAGTCGTTGCCGTTTATCGAGGCCATCCGGCAAATGCGAATTGATTGTGGTGCTGAAAATGCTCTGTTTATTCACTTAACTCTGGTCCCCTATATCGCTACCTCAGGTGAGATTAAAACGAAGCCAACTCAGCACTCGGTAAAAGAACTCAGGTCGATTGGTATTCAGCCGGATATTTTGGTGTGTCGTACCGAAGCGCCGTTGCCAGATTCGGCACGAAATAAGATTGCGTTGTTTACCAATGTGGCGGTAGAAGATGTCATTTCTTTAACCGATGCAAAGAGTATTTATGACATTCCAATGATGTTGCGTGAAGAAGGTTTGGGTGGGCGTGTGCGTTCTAAGCTCAAATTAAGCTCAATGAAAACGGATCTGTCTGATTGGCAGCAGGTGGCTGAAGCGCATAAACACCCTCAAGGTGAGGTTCGTGTTGCCATGGTGGGGAAGTACATTGACTTAGCTGATTCTTATAAATCACTCAATGAGGCTTTAATTCATGCGGGGATACAACATCGCGTCAGTGTTGAGATCGATTATATCGATTCGGAAGCGTTGAACGAGAGTAATCTGCGGCAGTTGGAAGGCGTGGATGCTATATTGGTGCCAGGTGGTTTTGGTTCACGAGGTGTTGACGGGAAAATGCTGGCGGTAAAGTACGCGCGTGAGAATGACGTCCCGTATCTGGGTATTTGTCTGGGTATGCAGTTGGCCGTGATCGAATTTGCACGTCATTGTGCGGGTATGCCGGGTGCGCATAGTACTGAGTTTGATGCAGATACGCCATTTCCGGTGGTGGCACTGGTGAATGAGTGGTTGGATGCCTCGGGTCAGAAACAAACTAGAAACGCAAGCTCTGATTTAGGTGGTACCATGCGGTTGGGCGGGCAAGCGTGCCAATTGCTTAATGGTTCGCGTGTGGCTGACTTATATGGTAAGGACATTGTCGTAGAGCGTCACAGGCACCGTTATGAGGTTAACGGTGAGCTGGTTTCTAAACTAGAACAATCTGGATTGGTTGTTTCGGGGCGTTCAGAGGATGGTTTGTTAGTGGAAGTGGTTGAGCTGGATGGGCATCCGTGGTTTGTGGCTTGTCAGTTTCATCCCGAGTTTACGTCGAATCCACGTGATGGACACCCGTTGTTTAGCGGTTTTGTCGCTGCGGCTATGGCTTACGCTGATAAGATTAGCACCAGCACATAATTTGATCTTTATCAAGTTGCCAAGCCTGCATTTATCGACAATTATTCGTGGTATGCGTGAAAAAAGATACCCTATGGAAAGATGTGGTGATAAACTAAGTTTATTTTTCAGATACAGGTACGAGGACAAATATGACTGTAATTAAAGATATCAAGGCGCGTGAAATTTTGGATTCAAGAGGAAACCCAACCGTGGAGGTTGATGTTATTACCGTAAATGGTGTGCTCGGTCGAGCAGCCGTTCCTTCTGGGGCTTCAACGGGTTCAAAGGAAGCCATTGAATTGCGCGATCAAGAATCCCGATACGGTGGTAAAGGTGTTAGAACGGCCGTTAAGAATATTCACGAAAAGATCAAGCCTCGTTTGCTAGGTGCTGATGTGACAGAGCAAGAGCAAATTGACGGGATGATGCTTGAGCTTGATGGGACAGGCAATAAATCGAGTTTGGGCGCAAACGCGATTTTGGGTGTGTCATTAGCCTCTGCTTATGCAGCGGCGGCAGGGCAAAAAAAAGAGTTTTATCAATACTTGGCCGGAAACGAGGTAATGAGCTTACCGGTTCCCATGATGAACATCATCAATGGTGGGGCGCATGCTAATAATAATTTAGATATTCAGGAGTTCATGGTGTTGCCGGCTGGTGCGCCTAGTTTCAGTGAAGCGCTCAGGTATGGTGTTGAGATTTTTCATGCGTTAAAAAAACGTTTGCATCAACAGGGTATGGTTACATCAGTTGGGGATGAAGGTGGCTTTGCTCCAGATTTGCCAGGGAATGATGCGGCGCTTGATTTTATTATGCAGTCAATCGAAGATACTGGTTTGGCTCCTGGGAAAGACGTGTTCTTGGGTTTGGATTGCGCGAGCTCTGAATTTTACCGAGACGGCAAATACCATTTGTCATCGGAGAATCGTGTTTTGTCCTCGCAAGAGATGATCGAGAAATTAAGTGTGTGGTGCGATCGTTATCCTATATTAAGCATCGAAGATGGGTTGGATGAAAACGATTGGTCAGGTTGGATCGATTTAACAAACAAGTTAGGTGAGCGGGTTCAGCTTGTGGGTGATGATTTGTTTGTGACAAATTCAGCTATTTTACAAGAGGGTATTGAGCGAAGAGCAGCAAATTCAATATTGATTAAATTGAACCAAATTGGCACCTTGACTGAAACGTTGGCAACGATTAGTTTGGCCAAACAGTCTCAATTTGGCGTGGTGATTTCTCACCGGTCCGGTGAAACGGAAGACACAACCATCGCTGATTTGGCTGTGGCGACGGGTGTAGGGCAAATTAAAACGGGGTCATTGTGTCGATCTGACAGGGTGGCTAAGTACAATAGGCTAATACGAATTGAAGAAATGCTAGGCTCGGATGCAACGTATGCGGGTTTGGCGGCATTTTCGTATTTGCAGAATCAAGCTGTGTTACAAGGAATGAATTAGTGCGCTGGATGGTTTTACTTTTGACAGTGGTGTTTCTTTTTTTGCAGTATCACCTTTGGTTTGATGAAGGCGGTATTTTGTCGATGTGGAAGATGAAGCACAAAGTGGTAATACAGCAGGCAAAAGTCTTGGATGTGCATAAAAAAAATGACATGTTAGCTGCAAATATTCGAGATTTGAAGAAGGGTGATAAGTTAATTCAAGCACACGCTAGAAGTGACTTGGGGATGGTGAAAAAAGGCGAAGTGTTTTATCGAGTGGTGAAGTAAGGTGCGAGGATGATGAAGGATGGGGTCTGGTGGGCTGTGGTTCCTGCTGCAGGATTAGGAAGTCGCTTTTGTTCCAATGTCCCTAAGCAGTATCATACGGTTTTGGGTGTGACGTTGTTGGATTATGTCTTGCGAGCATTGTTGCAATTTCACTTAGTTGAACGTGTGGTTGTTGCCTTGAACGAAAATGATGTATTTTGGAAGAACAGTCACTATGTTGCTGATTCTCGTGTGCAGACTGTGGTTGGTGGTCCCACGCGACACCAGTCTGTTTTAAATGCAGTAAAGAGTTTGCGCTCGCATGCCAAAGCGGATGACTGGATTTGTGTTCATGATGCTGCGCGACCGGGACTGACGCTTGATTTACTTCAGCGTTTGCATGATGGTCTAAGCGAGCATCCTGTTGGGGGTATCCTGGCTGTTCCTGCGGTTGATACGTTGAAAAAAGTTGATGCGGCAGGTGTCATTGTATCAACATTGGATCGCTCTGCTGTTTGGTGTGCGCAAACACCACAGTTGTTTCGCTATGCGTTGTTAACTCAGGCTTTGGAGAAAGTGCATCAAGAAGGCATGGTTGTTACTGATGAAGCCAGTGCAATTGAATTTTTAGGTTATGAAGCAAAAGTGATCCTAGGTGATGCGGTTAATCAAAAAATAACAATGCCCAGTGATTTGATTTTGTTTGAGTCGCAATTAAAAAAAGGGTGGCAAGAATGAGAGTTGGTATTGGGTATGATGTGCACCGTTTTACTGAAGGTAGCGCGGTTACTTTAGGTGGGATTCAAGTCCCACATTCTCACGGGATTTTGGCTCACTCCGATGGTGATGTTTTGTTGCATGCGCTGTGTGATGCTTTTCTGGGTGCATTAGCGTTAGGTGATATTGGTCAGCACTTTCCTGATTCAATGGAACAGTTTAAGGGGCGCGATTCGAGCTTTTTTTTGCGAGAGGTTTATGCGTTGATTTTGGAGAGGAATTATCGGCTGATAAATATGGACAGCGTGGTTATTTGTGAGCGACCCAAATTAGCGCCTTATATTATCCCGATGAGGGAAAAAATAGCCTCTATTTTAGGTGTTGCTACTGATCTTGTTTCGGTTAAAGCCACCACCCATGAAAAAATAGGCAGCTTGGGGCGACAAGAGGGGGTGGCTGCTCAGGCAATAGTTTGTTTGGGAGCGTTATAATTGTGTTTAGTAAAAGTGAAACAATGCAATTGAAGATAGTCCTATCAGAATAAAACCAATGATGTAACAGCTGTAAATTGACAGAAGCCCACCTGCAGTTTTTGTGGTTAAGTTGGGTTGGTTTCGTCTTAGGCAATGAACCATCCAAGCTGGCAGAATCACTTCCAATAATATCACAAAGAATGCGGCCACTTGCAGTGCGATCAAAAATCCATTTGCGTCTATGAGGTAGAAAATAAAAGGTGGTAGTAGCGTGATGCACGTGGTGATCAATCGCCCAGATTTGCTGTCGGGGAGTTTGAAGACGCCTGCAATAAAATCAAACAAACCCAATGTGACACCGAGGAACGAGGTAATTAGCGCAATGTTTGAGAACGCGTTTATGCTGAAGTTGATCCAGCGGCTATGAGACAATGTGCTGATCATGTTGGTTAATTGAGCCACGTCATCGGTGTGGCTCAAAGAGGCAAAGCTTAATTTCCCATGTTGGGGCACAATACCTAGCGTGCAAATCAGCCACAATAAGTACAGCGCAAGCGGGATTGATGTGCCAAAAATAATCGCTTTTTTGAGTGAATTGGGATTTTTTCCGTGGTATTTTGTTAAACTCGGGATCACGGTATGATAGCCAAATGATGCTAAGAAAATCGGGGCAAGTAAGACTGGCGATACCCAGTTTTGTGGGGCGGCATGCAGTAATGGTGGCTGGATGATAGGTAGCATTAAGCTTATAGAGGCAATCAGAAGAAATATTTTCATGCTGATAAACGTTCTGTTTGCAACGTCAACGGCTTTGGTGCTGTGCCACAGAATAGCGCCGAGGCACGTAGTGAATACAATAGCGCTGAGTGTGTGGATGTGTGCCGGTGGTGTTGAATGCGGTGCAAAATGATGGATTGACTTGGTGATCACGTTATTCAGAAGTGACGCGCCACCGGTGATGTAAGCCCCTGTCAGTGAGTAAAGTAAACAGAGTAGCGACACCCAGACCAGGCATTGAGCAGCCGGCCCTGCAGTTTGTTTAGCCATGGCGCTAAAATTATCACCACTGGGCAATGACAGGTTGACTTCAAGCACCAGGAAGCCTGTGAAGGTCATGAGTAGCCAGATTGCTAGCAATAAAACAATGGTGATTGGTAGCCCGACGGGGCCGGATGCTAACGGCAACGCGAGCATGCCGGCGCCGATGGATGTTCCTGTGACTAATAAAGTGCAGCTGAGTGTTTTATTCATCTGATTGTTGTTGGATTCGTGTTATCGATCGCTGATTATAGTTGAATTGGTTCCGTATCGCACTAATTTATTCATCACTTTACTAATAAATAGGCGGGATGATAAGCTGTCTATGTTGAATTGGAGGAAATGTGATGTCTTTGAGTATTTTAGTTACAAATGATGATGGGGTGCATGCGCCTGGAATAGCCGCGTTGTATGATGAGTTAGCCAAGACATACCAGGTGCAGTTATTTGCTCCTGACCGTGATCACTCTGGCGCCAGTGGGTCACTGACTCTTAGCTTACCAATTCGAATACACCGATTTAACGATGGCCGCGTGTCTGTTCAGGGAACGCCAACGGACTGCGTTCACTTGGCGGTGACAGGGGTTATGGAGTCATGGCCTGATATGGTGGTTTCCGGTATCAATGCGGGGGCTAACCTAGGGGATGATGTTTGGTACTCTGGCACGGTCGCTGCGGCGATGGAGGGGCGATTTTTAGGTCTGTCATCAATCGCTATCTCATTGGTTGGTTCAAACCCCACTCATTACGACACGGCGGCAAGGGTCGCTTGTGACTTGGTAGCAAGATTGATTGATAACCCTTTGGAGTCGATGACAATACTGAATGTAAATGTGCCTGATTTACCCTATGAGTCACTGCAGGGGTATGAAATTACCCGGCTCGGTACTCGTCATTGTGCTGAGCCAACTATTCGTCGGCAAGATCCTCGAGGGCGTGAGATATTTTGGATTGGTCCTGCAGGTAAGGAAGCCGATGCGGGTGAAGGGACTGATTTTCATGCGATTCATCATGATCGGGTTTCAATTACACCATTGCGAGTTGATATCACGGATCATCCGTCGATATCGGGGCTGCAAAACTGGTTGTTAGATACTAAAAATTAAAGGAGGTGTTGGAGTGCGAGTGTTTTTTCGTGTGATACTGTTGATTTCAGTTTTTTGTCTACCGGGTTGCGGTGGTAAAAAATTTTTAGCTCCAGTGGTGAGCGTGCACTCTAAACATAACATGGATCACGATTTTTATGTGGTGCAACCAGGGGATACAGTATCATCTATCGCCTCTGATCTGTCGCTCAAAGCAAAGAATATAATTGAGTGGAACCACTTGAAATCACCGTACATATTAAAACCGGGTATGCGATTGCACTTGATTTCGAATGAAGGGCGCGCCATTTCTCTTGCTGCAGCCAAACGTGTTCGATTTGTGCGTTCAAGCCGGGGTAAGTACCCAGGCAAAATTACTGATAACAGAACAGCTCAGTCAAAGATCGATTGGACGTGGCCTGCGCATGGTCAGAGTGTGCAAGCAAACAGGGATGGTGCGGGTAAAATAGACGGTCTGGATATTAGCGGGCAATATTCCGCCCCAATTGTTGCTGCTGCACCTGGTAAGGTGGTTTATTCTGGTGCACAGAGGCAAGGATATGGTAGTCTTGTAATAGTGCAGCATGAGCTTGGTTTGCTGAGTCTGTATGAGTTTGACTCTTCACCACTGGTGAAGAAAGGACAGTTTGTGTCAGCTGGGGAAGTACTGGCAAAGATGGGGCGTGATAGAAGCTCAGGCGTGCCTAGCTTGTTTTTTCAAATTAGATACAATAAAAAGGCAGTTAACCCTTTTCATTATTTGCCGGCTCATGTGTGAGTGTGGTATGAGTCAAAGATAAAAGGAGTCATCTTTGGTCAACAAGAAAAAAATCCCAGATTTGGATCTGGGGAAAGAAGTGTCACACAGTGATACCTCGCGTTTAATTTTTTCTAAAAAACAAACTTTAGCCGAGAAAAAATCCCCTGCCGCAGTTTTAGATACTGTAACACCAGACCCTAAAAGCACAGATCTTAACCCGACTGCGTTGTATATGCGTCAGATTGGCTATCAAGAGTTGTTAAGTCCGAAAGAGGAATTACGTTTGGCGCGTAAAATAGCTCAAGGGTGTGACAAATCGCGCAATAAGATGATTGAAGCGAATCTACGTTTAGTGGTTAAGATCGCGCGACATTATTGTGGTCGAGGTTTACCGTTCATGGATCTGGTTGAAGAGGGAAATTTGGGGCTCATGGTTGCTGTTCGAAAGTATGATCCATCGCGTGGATTCCGTTTTTCAACTTACGCAACATGGTGGATTCGACAAAATATCGAGCGATCCATTATGAATCAAACGAGAACAGTTCGTTTGCCTGTGCATATCATCAAAGAGCTTAATTTGTATTTGCGATTGGCAAAACACATGGCTCAAAAGTTGGATCAGGCACCCTCCTCGGATGAGTTGGCTAGAATGGTGGATAAGCCGGTTGAAGAAGTAGAGAAGATTTTGAACCTAGCCCCTAATGCATCATCATTGGATTCACCGATTAGTGGCGATTACTCGAAAGTCTTTTTGGACACGGTTGAAGATGAATCAAAAGTCAATCCGGAAGCATTAGTTGAAGATATGCACATGAAGAAACAAATTGAGGATTGCGTTGGTAAGTTGGAACAGCGTTATGCTGAGGTGATAGTTCGTCGATTTGGCTTGCTTGGCTACAAGCCGTCGACGCTTGAAGAAGTGGGTGATACCATTGGTGTGACTCGAGAGCGGGTACGTCAACTGCAGTTGGAAGGGCTCAGGCGTTTGCGATTTATGTTGCAAAATAGTGATTTCAAAAAAAGAGATTAAGGTAAATAGTTTACTTTTTCTTTTTAGTGAGGTCGGCAACGCTGCTATTTTCTTTTTTTAAGCGAATTTTGGTGTGCAACAGTTGCTGTAGTTGCGATAGATTGTATAAGCCGATGGCCTCGTGTTGCGTGTTTTTGTTTTGATGCTCAACTACTAGAGCGTATCTTGCTTTATTAGTTCTCAGTGTCTCAGTTATGTTTCCTACCTTGCTGGCTAGGACGGTGTCTTTGCTTAAAAGAAGAATTTCCTCAACTGGTGTCATCACCATTTTTACGGTGATGCTTTCGCGTGAGATCCGGTTTTCTTCCAGTAGGGTGATGGGTTTCTCGCCTAGAATATCCTCGATGGAAATGAGGCCTTCGATTTCGTTATTTGCATTGGTGACCAGTAGGGTGAGGATATTTTGCGTATTGATTTCTAATAGCGCGTGATCAATGGTTTCGTGAGGTGAAATCGAGTAAGCGCTTTCAACCTGGTAATCACGCATGACGTCAATAGCGGGATCGTCAAAATGGGCAACCTGGGGTAACTCTTGATGGCGAATAAATAATTGCTGATCTGATAGGTCAAGCGTGGGAATGGTTTGGTACTGTGTCATTCTAATTACCTGTTACTGTGCTTGTTAATTTTTTTGAGACTTCAATTATACCAGTAGAAAACTTAAATCCAAGTGATGGTTGGATTTTGTTTATAAAGTTCAAAACACAATAGTTTGCTTGTTTATCTTAAGTGATGCTGATGGCTATTATTTGATCCTTTTTCTTGGCTTCTTAAGGTGAGTTTGTTTAATCCGTTCTCCTTTTTTAGTCACTTTTATGGTAAAATGCGGAGCTAAATTTAATCGTTAGGGGGAAAGCATGAGCAAAGAGTGCCCGGTTGTAACAGTACGAAGAGATCAATTGCCATTGTGTTGTCCTTTACCGTCGGATGAGGTGTGGAACGCACATCCTCGCGTTTACTTGCCGATTGAGGCTAAGGGTGAGTTTCAGTGTCCTTATTGTTCGACACGCTACCGTTTGGAGCCATAGATTGCGAGTGATGCGGGTTGGTTTTTTTTTGGTTTAGGTAAGATAATATAAGATAACATAAGGTGTGATGTATGATCGTTGTGACAGGTGCTGCAGGTTTTGTGGGGAGTCATTTAATCCAGGGTCTGAATAAAATGGGCCGAACAGATATATTAGCCGTTGACGATTTGGCTGACGGCAGTAAATTTGCTAATTTGCTTGGCTGTCAGTTTGATGACTACATGGATATGGATGACTTTATTCTAGAGGTGAAAAACCATTCAGCCTGGCTGAACAGTGTTGAGACGGTGTTTCACCAAGGCGCTCATACTGATCGATTCAAAGTTGATGGCCGTCAAATCATGAAAAATAATTATGACTATTCCAAGGTGCTGTTACATCATTGCGTCAGTCAAAACATTGCGTTTGTTTATGCTTCCAGCTCTTCGGTATACGGTCGAAATAAAGAGTTTACTGAGGTGAGTAATGTGGAGCAGCCATTGCACATTGTTGGTTATTCTAAATGGCTTTTTGATCAGTATGCAAAGCGTTTGTTATCCAAAGTGGAATCTCAAGTGTTGGGTTTGCGCTATTTTGATGTTTATGGTCCACGAGAAAATCACAAGGGGAGTTTGGCATCTGTGGTTCACTGTTTTTGTCAGCAGCTAACTAAGAATCAGCCTCTTGGTGTGTATGTGTCTGAACATTTTCCTAGCGGTGAGCAAAAACGAGATTTTATTTACATTGACGATGTTGTGGATGTTAATTTGTGGTTTTGGCAGCACCCTGAAATTAGTGGTGTGTTCAATTGCGGAACCGGTCAAGCCGCAACGTTTAATGAGGTTGCAAATAAGCTCATTCATTTTCATGGTCATGGAAAAACCACGGAAGTTGATTTGCCGCAGGAGTTATTTGATGATTATCGGATCTACACTCAAGCTGATACTAAGCAATTACGTCAAGTGGGTTACAATAAGCCATTCATTTCACTTGATGAAGGGTTAAAACGCTCTTACGATTGGCATCAGGAAGTTGGTGTTTTGTAATTGGTGTTGATTTTACTTCATCATTTCAATGATGCGTTTTGTTAGAGCGTATTAGTTTTTTTATTTTAACACGCTCTAGCTATTACGATTTTTGGGTCATTTGACTTTTTTCATGGTGACTCGTTATTTGCCTTTAAGTAGTTTCTTGATTTGATTTTTTTGCATCATGTTATTGCTTGTGGCCATGTTGTTCATTTCCAAAATAAGGACGCTCATGAGCGCGGCGTTTCTTTCGCTGTCTAGGTGAGCTTGTCTATTCTGCTTTTCTATTTGTGCTAGAACTAACAACTGATTTTTTGCGATAGTGAGTGGGCTAGAGTTTGCAAGGGTGGTTGGATTAATCATGGCATTGATTGATGCGGCTGCACTATCCGAGTTGCTCTCTTTTTCTGTTAAAACTTGGTTCATGGCTGATAAGGCTACAGCTCGCATGTACATGCTTGACTTGTATTGCGAAATGTAATTCTTCACTTGTTTGAGTTTCTCTTTATCGTCCTTGATGCCCTTTATTTTGTCAGGGTCGAAGAGCGGCATGTTCTTTTCTGGTCCTGAGGCATTTTTCCCTTTCTGAGGGGTATTGATGGAAAGCCATTCAGACTTAGTGTGATCGGTGTCTGCTAAGGTGGATAATATGGTTTGTTTAGCACTATCATTGACTATCTTACTGGAAAATGCTTCGGCACCCGTGATTGTATTTTTGCTGGATGATTTTTTTTGTGGTGTGTCATTATACATTAAATTTTTTATGTTTTTTGAACCGACCATATCCTCCAGGGCATCTATCTGTGAATTGTAGCTATATTTTTCTGATATGCCGATTGAGTCTGAGGGTAACATCGATGTTTCTATTGATACAAATAGATTGTCCCAGTTTGCAATTTGTGTGTTTGTTGGAGTGTAATTATTTTCAATTGCGGCCATGATGGCACCATAAATATTGGCTTCTACTGGGTTATGATTGGTAGTGGCATAACCCTGGTTGCAGCTGACGGCAATTGTGATTAATAGTGCTTTGATTGTATTCTTGGTTTTTAACATAAGGGATTCCTGTTTGTGTATTATTCATAACTTTGTTGTCTTATGGTTGACTAGCGTTATACACACCAGCATTACCAGCATTACCTCTCCCTGAAACAGTTGCTGCATTGTTCGTTGAGAACTGGGGGGAGGTAGTAGCCATATCGGTTGTTTTGGGTTCGCTAGTGGTGGACGTTACACCTGTAGTTTGTGGGTTAAAACGTGTTTCATTCATTTTGTTGGCAATATTTAGCACATCTTCTTGGATTGAATTTAGGGTTTGGGCTATGCTGGTCGTATTAGAGGCCGGTAAATCTTTCATGTTTTTCACAAGATTATTGAGGTTGTTAATAACCTCTTGAGTGGCTCTACTTTCCACTCCGGCATCTTTGGCCCAGACATTTTGCCTAACCAGGAAGTAATGGAATAGTGGAGTTGCAGGGATATATGTTCGTGGATCTGCTGCGTATCGTGGATCTGCTGCGTAGCAGGTGATAAATAATGACGAGCTTATTATCATTGGTGTGACAATACGAGCCACTTGGTGGAAGGCTTTTTTCATTTTAGTCATAGCTGCTGTCCTCTAGTGCTTTGGTGATCAGTTCAAATCGCTCTTTGCTGAAGACTCGTCCTAGTAACCTTAAGCGTTCGAAAACAATGTTCCGACGCAAGAAAACACCGGCGTCATCTTCATCCGATTGTGTTTTTTCTTCAGCGTGCATCAGTATTTTGGATGCCGCACCTGGGTGGGCGCTGTCAAGTGACATCAGTAACCGTAAACAGCGTCCGGTTCGAATAGCGGCACACAAGGTGATGAGTTCGTCTTTGCTATCCAATTCCACATCGCCAATATCATCTAATTTATTACCCAATGTTTCCATTAATCGTTCTATTTCTTCTTGGTCGTCAATGGTCCAAGTTTCCACGCTTTCCATAAAAGCAATCACACGGTAGATCATGGGGTCTGGGTAGTCACGCCAAAAGTGATGGACTGCTTGGTGTGATAAATCTGGCATGTTTTTCTCCGAGTTGATCTGACGTAAGAGTATTTTAGCATAACCAATAATTATTAAGAAAACATTAAATACGTAGTCGATGACTGGTTTGAGTTTAAAATGAACACTTAGGTAGTTAATTGATATTATTTTAGTTTATAATAAGCTTAATACTAGTTTAAGGTTTGTTTGTTATGCTGGTTTCTGGCAATTAAAACCGTAGGCGTGTAATCTATACTCATTAATGCGAGGGAAAAAACATGAAGTTTAAAAAGGTTTTTAGGCGCTTAACTTGGGGTATCACTCCCACAAAGTGGCTGAGCTTGGGTTACTTAAAGCAACAAACAGCCTCACTTAAAGATTTATCTCAAGGTGTTTTTCAGCCTACCTCAACACCTAAGTACCAATGTAAAACGTTTGAAGAAGCAATGCAACGCGCCGGTATTTCCGAACCACAACTGGAACATCAAAAGCGACAGAACGTGATTGCTTGTCGTATTTTTACTGCGATTGCGGCTGTTATCTGGCTGTATGCAATTTTTCTAATATCGCGACACCCGTTAGAGGGCTTGATGGTGATATTGCTCGGTGCTTTTGCTGCGGTCTATGCCTGGCGTGAGCACTACAATTACACCAAACTCAAATACCGGCAGCTCTACTTAACGCCTAAGCAGTGGTGGGGCTATTTTCGTCAACAGGACAATGTATGAAGCTTCGAATCGGGTTAACTTTTCTATTATTGCTGGTAGCGACAGCTGCTGGTGCAGAGCCGAGTTTATATGCTAGTGCGACAGCCAATCACACGGATATGTCAATCACCTACTTAGGTATGATCTTTGGTCAAGTTGGGAATGTTCTGGATGGCAGTTCTGGTCAGATGTTCGGTCATTTGATGAAAGAGTTTAATAAGGGTGTCATCGCTGTTGCTGGTATTATTCTTGGCTACAATGCGGTAGTGACGGTCCTTCGTTTTACAACCGAAGGTACCTTAATGAGTGCTAATCGAAACACCTATATGATTTTGTTTCGAATCACGTTTGGTTTTGCGTTACTAATACCATCCCCTCAAACTGGTTATAACATGGTGCAGCGGGTCCTGTTAACCGTAGTGACTCATAGCGTGACATTCGGAGACATGATCTGGTCAACAGCGCTTGAACAAGTCGAGCGCGATGGCGTGTGGCATCAGCCTCAAGCAAGCCACGACGCTAGCGGTGGAGATGGCTCGCCTTTTTCTGATGATTTTGCTAAAACAGCTTTAAGTTCGGTTGCTTACTCTGCAAAAATTTCGAGTGTATCAAGCATGCCAACCACGAATGAAAAGTTTGAAAGTGACTTTGAGGCCCAAGAAAAAGCGCGTTATGGAGAGAGCGTGGGATCATATGGTGACGAACCGCTAACGGCGATACCTGAGATATTGTTTGCGCATTCGTTATGCACTTATGTCGAAAGTATAAAAAATAATGATCCAGGGTTACAAGCGAGTCTGTATAATCCTATATCCAACGGCACTCAAGCTAATTCGCAGTGGGAAATTCAATTCCCCTCATCGTCAACGCAACCTAGCGGCTGTGGTTCTGTTGATGTGGAAAAGATCGCAACTAAAATCTATGATCAACCCAAGCCTACTGACACGCAGTTATTACGTACCTCAAATATGCTTTATTCCATGGCTGCCAACTACGAATTAGCAGGTAAGGAATATGTTTGCGCGAATAAGAACGATTTAGATCTTTCTAATTCTAATCATTTGTCTTGTTACAATTTACCAGTCGTATTGGACTCAATTCCTCAGTGGGTTCAAAGTCTTGGGACGGCTAGTAAAAATAATTTTCAACAGTTGACGCAGATGGTAAAAGAAAATATGGAGCTACAGCAAAGTGGCTTTACCGGGGATCAAAAAAATTATGTTAAACAAGCTAAGAGCGAAGGCTGGATTATGGCTGGTGCTTATTACTGGGGGTTGGCGCATTTACAAACTAAACATACTAATGCTTTAAAATATGACAAGAGAGCGTTCGAAAGCCCATTGGATTCTTTTAGTACTTCCGGCTTTGAGTTGACAAGTGCGATGAAGACCAACATTCGTAAAGGCTCTTACTATGGATACTGGCTTGCCTATCAAGAGGCAAAAGCCAAAGACGCATCAAGTGCCGGGGGCGCTGATGGCAAGGTTACGGCAGATGTGACTTATTCAGGCCCTAATTTTGGTGCTGCATCCATTATTTTGGGCCCCCTATTTGGAGGCTTTTTTGGTGATGTCGCGAAACTCATGGATAAATTTGACAACAACGCTTACTTTGCGCTTCGTGATGTCAATTATGGGAAGTTGGCTCTTTGTGGTTTAGAGAATTATGGCAGCGCTGCCGCTGCCGGTGCTGGTGCTCCTGGGGCGACTTACACTCCTCCTGAGTGTAATTCAAGTGCTCAAAAAGCAGGTTTAGTTGGAGGCTTTAACTCCACCAATGGCATGGGCTCCGATCCTATTCTATGGTTGTCTCAGATAGGTAATTTGTGTATCTCTATTGCGGGAAATCTGTTTTTCACTGCGTTACTCAGCTCATTTGCAGTTGGGCTGTTATTTATTGCAATGAAACCGTGTGTCGATTTCGGTCCGAGCTTTGACTCAGCTTTTAAGTGGATGAAACCGGTTATTATTTCAGGTGCAGCATTGTTCTTGACGGTGGGTGTGTTGCTCTCATTTATGGTGCCGTTATATCCGTTCTTGGTGTATGTTTTTGCAGTCATCGGGTGGTTTATTCTAGTGATAGAGGCCGTTGTTGCGATGCCTTTGGTTGCACTGGGTGTCACGCATCCAGAAGGGCATGACATTCTTGGTAAAGGTGAGCAGGCATTGATGATTATTCTGGGTGTTTTTTTGAGGCCTGCGCTAATGGTAATGGGATTAATTGCGGGTATGATAGTCTCCTATGTGGGGCTGCGAGTACTCATTCTGGGTTATTCCACGTTTCTAGTTGATTTATTCAACCCAATGAGCGCGACCACTTCAAGTAAAGCGTCTTATGGAAATATTCGCGCAGCTGCTGGAATTGCGACGGGTAACTTATTACTACAGGGCTCTTCTCTTTGGGGTGGGATTTTGAAAGCCATTATAACGTATCCCGTTTTGCTGTTTATATTTGCGTCGCTAGCGTATCAGATGGTGATTGCAAGTTTTAGTTTGATTTTTGCATTACCCGATTTTGTGCTTCGCTGGATTGGTGGTCCACAGCAGCCTGGTGTGGTGAATCCAGCAGAAATTGTTCAAGGAATGAAATCGCACTTACAGGGTGGTATGCAGCAGATGGGTCGATTGGGCACAGAGGCTGCGCAGAATTATATCCGTAGGCGGCCGAGTGATAGTGGAAAAGCTGGGGGTACTTCAACCCCTGATAGTAATACAAGCGGTGGCGGTCAAGGCGGTAAAGGCGGTGCCGATTGAGGCTAGTTATGCTTAACACGTGGATGCATTCTAATGGTTTTAGTTGCAATAGGGTGCTCGTGTCTATTGGGTTAATGAGTGATTGATATATGAAAAAATTAATGTGGTTATTAGTATCATTGCTTTTTGTTCCGCTAATAAGCTGGGGGCAGGTGCATATTAATCCTATTGTTTCTGACGCAGTAGCCAATAACACAGACCAGTCAGTGCAGTACCTTTCTCAAATCTTTGGGAATGTTGGCCACGTGTTGCATGGTTCCTCAGGTAGCATGATGGCTCATTTATTTGGTCAGTTTAATCTTGGTGTCATTGTTATTGCAGCTTTTGTGCTGGGTTACGGTGTCGTTCAAAATGTGCTTCGTACGGTATCTGAGAGCGCATTTATGTCAGCAAATCGGAATACCACAACCATGGTGTTACGGATTGCGCTTGGTTTTAGTTTTCTCGTCCCATTAGGCTCTTATACGAATGGTTATAATGCTTCACAGGTTTTACTGATGGAAGTGGTGAAGTCTGGTGTCTCTTTAGCTGATGTGACTTGGGATGCTGCGCTTAAGACCTGGAAAGATCAACAAGGACAGGTTCTCCAGCAGCCAGCAGTCAGCACCAAGACCAAGGATAAGATTCTCAAGAAAGACTTCACGGATAAGTTGCTCACAGTCGATCAACCGTATCTTTCTTCAGAGATTGACTCGAATCTAAATACGTATTACAGCAATATCAAATTAGGAAGTGATCCTGCCAGTGGTTTGAACACAATCAGTGACGGCACACTAGATAGTCTGTCTTTCCTGCAGAGGATGTTTGAGCTCAATGTTTGCTTATATAAACAGCGTTTAGATACGTCCAATTTCGCGTTAACTCCAACTTACTCTGCGAGTGATAAAAAAATCAATTACCCAAGCTCCGATAATGATAGTGATGGATGCGGGTCTATTGATCTTTCCATCGTGGCAAGTAAGCTGTATGGTACAGCCGACAATGATGCGCTCAATCAGACTGAATCATTTATGAGTGAGCTGTCTAGTAACTTCACTCAGGCTGCAAAAACCTATGTTTGTACGTGGGACGCATACAAAACAACGCCTTCATGCCGGGGTGTATTCGCACAGTCATCTGTTGATCAAGACTCCAAATTTGATGTGGCGCGAAAAGCAATTGGAGAAGCGCTTCAAAGGTCGTTTATTCAGTATGTGCAAGAAATAAAAAAAGTTCAGGAGGGCGGTCTTGATAATACTCTATCTAAACAATATGATGAAGATGTAAAAGGGATCAACGAAAATATAAAGAACATTGGGGGTGCTTTAGTATCTAAGGATAAGGGCCTCAATGAGGGCGCGCAAAATTTAGCATCAGCCGGTTCGTCTGCATATGATGCTATTGGTGTTAGTCTTAGATCAAGTAATAGAGACAGTATCTATGACGATTTTTTGAAACAATCAGAGCAAGAGGGCTGGGCTTTAGCGGGCGCGCATTACTGGTCAATGATACGTGTGCATGACCAAGCAAAGATGGATATAGATTATGCCAGTCATGTTGATTCCAATAGTATTGATGATGAAAAAGCGAGAGGAAAAATAACAGGGGACGGGGGAATTGACGATACAAAACTAGGTGGTGATCTTGTTTACGGCAGTGCGATGTCGGTGTGGTATATAAACAATGTCATGAAAGCGGCTAGTGCTGGCGCAACTGGTGCGCCGTCTTCTGCTTCTAATGTTGCTACGAATATGGGATTGGGTTTATTAGGCACGGTATTTCCGTTTACTGGGCCTATATCAGATATTGGCCTTATTCTGAGTAAATTTTCCACGCAAAATGTGAATGCCGACCCAGTGATCTGGTTGAGTGGGTTAGGGTCACTTTTTATCAATTTGGCTGGTGACTTGGTGTTTACTTTTATGCTTACTGGGATGGCTGTTTTGACACTTTTTTCTGTTCAGAACATGTATGTTAATTTTCAATCGTCTATTACGGGCGGTATAGATTGGTTCCGTCCCATTGTGTTTTTAGCGTGTACCATGTTTGTGGCGCTTGGCATTACCCTGCAGTACATGGTCCCATTGTACCCCTTTATGGTCTTTACGTTTGGTGTTATTTCGTGGCTTGCGATGGTGGTCGAGGCGATGGCTGCAATGCCATTGGTTGCGTTAGGTTTAACTCACCCAGAAGGTCATGATTTTTTAGGTAAAGCCGAGCAAGCCATGATGTTATTGCTGGGTGTTTTTCTGCGACCAGTGCTCATGATTATTGGATTGGTGACTGGGATGATCTTGTCACAGGTTGCATTGAAGTTCGTGATATGGGCTTACAGTTTATTTATTCGTGATTTGTTCTCGTTAGACTTAACTAATCGCTCTGCGGTTGGGAGTGGTTTTGTGGCTGATCCTCTAAAAACGGCTAGCGATGATGCGTTTGCTTATTTTGCGTCGCAAAGTTACGGACCGTATGGGGGAGCTTTACGTATTTTTATTATCTTCCCGGTGGTTTTCTTTATTTTTGCAGACTTGGTGTATCAAGTGGTGAAAACATGCTACAACTTGATTTTTATTTTGCCTGATTATGTCTTGCGTTGGATAGGTGGTCCTCAACAGGCAAGCGCTATTTCGCCGGTGAAATTAAGCCAGGGTGTAACGGGAGCGGTTGAGTCTGGCTCGAAACAAATGGTTGATCAGATGAAAGCCGCGATTGATAACTATCGTCAAACCAGGGCGCTTGATGATGCTTTTATAAGTGGTACTTCCACCCCAGACAATACCAATGACGATGGCAAGAATGAAGATGATGATGGTGCAGATACTCCTACACCTACACCTCCTCCTGGCGATGGCTCAGGTGGCGGTGGCCGTGGTTCAGATGGCGACTTAGGCGGTGGCGGTGTTCCTGATACTGGCACTGACAGCTCAGGCGGTGGCGATATCGATAATGCATATCAACGTCTGTTTGAGAATGTTGATGATGATACGAGAGAGGGTGTACTAGGAGATAGTATAGAGGTGACCGATGGTAGTGACCCATTGAGCGCTTTTTTGCCGAATGATAGTACTGATACTGGCACTGACAGCTCAGGCGTTAACTCATCTTCTGCTCTGGATCAGGCGCATGGCGATGACACCGTAGGTAGTGGAGATACTGGCGAATCTTCGTCATTTTCTGGGGACGTGAAGAGCCGTGAAGAATTGTTGGGTGCTTATGTGTGGGACCCAACTGGTAAGGTCGAAGGCAATCCATTTAAGGACGAAACTACATTCAAGGACAATGACGATGAGGGCAAAGACGGAAATTAAAAGTCATAATCATTCCAGGCTGGGATTAACCACAACTCTGATTTTACGTGTGTTACTGAATCCAGGATCGAGTTAAACCACCATTGTTATGTCGTGTTTATGGAGTCCGGTCAGCAGTTATTTGATTAACATGCTTGCTGTGTGGAAAGCTGGTTCGGTACCCCGTGTTACTGACGCTAACTCATCATGACTGACTTGACTGTGAATGCAATCCAAATCCCGACTAAGATAATCCCGGCAACGAGGTAGCGGCTCTTTATAGTCTTCACAGCGCTAGCGCTGGTTGGTTTTTGCAGCAGACCTTCGTACTGATACGCCTTAAGACGAGACTGAATATGCGCGATAGAATCCAGTGTGACGCCAATGACGATATAAAGTGACGTTCCGCCAAAGTAAAAAGGAGCATTCGCCTTCGCTATCAGTACGTCTGGTAACAGCAAAGCTAAGGCAAGCACAATACCGCCAAAGAAGCTAAGTGTGGTGGTTATCTGGTTTACCAATAAGGCGGTGCTTGCGCCTGGTCTAACTCCAGGAATGAAGCCACCGTGTTCTTTTAAATTATCCGCTGTGTCTTCGGCATTGAAAACTATTTTGGTGTAAAACACCGAAAAAGCGACAATTAACAGGCCATACAGTAAGCAATATCCCCAACTGCCGTACTGCAGTAACTCGGCCAGTGATTGCATTAATGGGGAATGGAGATTCATGGTATCACTGAACATGCGTAGGGTGAGGAGTGGCAGTAACAGAATGCTGCTCGCAAAAATAGGGGGTATCACGCCGGCTGGATTGAGTCTCAATGGAAGATGCGTTGATTGCCCTCCGTATACTTTACTTCCAACGTTTCTTTTGGGGTATTGGACAGGAAGTCTGAATTGACTCATTATGATCCAGTAATAGAGGAAGACTGCGTAGATCATCACGGCAGATCCGAAAAATTCCCCTATGCCGGGTATGAAAAGAATAATGAAGGGCAGAGCCGCAAGCAGTATGCGAAAGGCGAAGGCGGTTAATCCTTGTGTGAGGAATGAGAAAGCCGTTGTCTGAGGGGTGTTTAAAAAAGCGACTTCAGCGATGGTCATGCCGTGACTTTTTGCCGATAGCATAGAGCTGTTCATCATTTTCTTGTATAGCCCATAGGTGATGGCTAGCGTAACAACGCCAAAGACGAACCATGGCATGGCAGGTATTTCGCCCATGCGCATCAACTCAAAGGTGGAAAGTACTGCTCTCGGTACTTCCGCTATAATACCCGCCGCGATAATAAGACTGATTCCATTGCCAATACCGTGCTCGGTTATCTTTTCTCCAATATACAGCAAGAGAATGGTCCCTAGGACAAATGTGAGTATCACCGAAATCATGCTAACTTGGCTCGGTAGGTAAGGCGAGATGGTGATGAGGTCTTGTGAGTCAAGGCCAAAGTATAACCCGGTGGCTTGAATAAGAGCGATCACCAGCGTGAGATAACGTGTTTGTTGATTGATGCGTCGACGACCCGCTTTAGTGCGCCGGGAGTCATGGCTTGCTAAAAGTTGCATGATAATGGATGCCTCGATGTATGGCATAACGCCCAATGCGCCCATGCTCATTCTCGACAGGGCTCCACCTGAGAACATATTAAACATGCCTAAAAGGCCGTTCTCGTAATGTTTGATAAGCGCTTCGAGTTGTAGAGGGTCAATCCCAACGACAGGCATGACTGTTATCAATCGATATACCAAGAGCATTAAAATGGTAAAGAGGATTCGGTTGCGCAATTCGCGGTTTTTGGAAAGGTGTTGAATCATGTTGACGGGTCTCCTTTTTCGCTGTGATCACGTCGCTATTGTGTGCTGTGGTGATTGGGTTTTCATGAGACTGAATTCAGTCTTTGGTCTCAAGGTGAGTTGGCCCTTTTTTATCACCTACTTTATGCTAGCAATTTATACCACGCTTTGCAGCAAAACAGACCGCGGTGAGTAAAAAAATGGATTAAGGGACAAAGAGTTACCGATTTTTGGGGGTGGTGTGAGGATGGGGTGGAATGGTGGGCCTTGTAGGACTTGAACCTACGACCAATGGATTATGAGTCCACTGCTCTAACCAACTGAGCTAAAGGCCCGGCAATTGAAAATGTATTCTAATACGTTGTTGCTCAAAAGTGAAGTTATAATTCCTGGAGTGTTGAAACGGTTGAGCGGTTTTTTGTCAAAATTCAGTCGGCATTGAGAGTTTATCTTAAGTTTGACCGGGTGAGTCAAAACAGAACAGAAGTTGGCTCAGCTGGCTAGTTTAATACGAAAAAACCAAGCCAATGTTCATGTTCTTTTCATGGAATATAGCGTTGATAAAAGAATGCTTGGTTGACACTGCTCAGAACACGAGTGGTGTTGTTGTTCCGAGGCAGTTGGTACGTCAACTCAAGACTCAATCACGTTATTTCGTCGACGGCCTCGTCGCGGCAATTGGCGGCGAATGAGGAGTGATATGGTTGTGGTTTTTAATTTATTGTTAATTATCATGGCAATTTTTACAGTATATATTACTTATATCGATCACGAAGCCGTGATACAATCAAATCAAAAATTCAGGGGGTATTTGTATGGGAACCATTTGGGATCAAATCATCGCTGGTAAATACGATGACGCTACACATTTCATCGAGGCGTTAAGCGTGCCTGCGCTCACAGCAGAGCGTGCGGAAAAATTAGATGAGCAGCGTAACGCGAGCAACCAAGACCCTTTATTTTCAGGATACGTTGGATTAACGCCATTGCAAATGGCTGCGGTCAATCATGAGGTCAATCTGTTTAAGCACTTGGCTGGCCTAATAAACAAGCTAGATGCGAACAGCGATTCGTTCAATGAGAACCTTAAACAGGTTTATGCGTTACTTTCAGCGTCTTATCAATTCAAACCTTACGAGGGCTTTCAGGCGGCTCACTTTGCCACTTATGGTGGCTTCCATGAAATTGTTAAATGCATTGTTGATATTGACGGTGTTTTGCAAAAGCATCTCAATAGCACAGAGTCGCTGTTGCAGATTGAAGCATCTAATATGGGTGAATGCGGTCTTCTTGGTTTTACCCTTGCTTTTCGTGTTGATGATTTTAAGATACTTAACCTGTTGGTTAATGCCAATAACATTAATCAATCGATGAATACCCAAGGGGATACGCCTCTTATTTATTGTATACAGCAATGCTCGGGTATGGAAATCATTGATTGGCTCTTGCGACAAGATGGGATGGATGTTAACACGTGGTCCTCTGGTTGGATGGAGACTAACGCACTGTGTGCCGCAGTTGTTGCGGAAAGAGAGGATGTGGTGGATAGGCTGTTGTCTATCCCAAGCCTTTGTATCAACAACATCATGGGTCTGTATGAAAATTGCGGGCACATTGCTGTTAGAAACAATCAACACGGTGTTTTAAAAAAACTGTTGAATTATCAGCTTAAAGACACTCAGACGCAATTAAAGGTTAATGGCTACTCGGTGGCTGATTACCGAAAGCCCGGTCATGAGAAGCTTGCAGCCTACCACAAGGCGAAACCATTGCTTGTTTTAGCAGTAGAGGAGAATAAGCCGAAGATGGTGGAGGTGCTGTTGCAATGCTCGCGAGTTGATGTGAATGTTGATAACGGTTCAGCATTGAAGATCGCGCTTCAGAAAGACTTCATTGAGATCGCTGTGCAGTTAATTGAAGACAAGAGAACAGAAGTGAACTGTTTTCTTCCTGAGCGCACAACATGGCTTGATCTGAAGTTGGCTCTGCTCGGTCGTGAGTCGGCAAAGCAAGAGAAAACATACTTCACGCCTCTGCATGCAGCTGTGAAAGACGGTAATCTTAAGATTATAAAGGCTTTGTTAGAACGATCCGATGTCGAGGTCAATGTGCCAGCAGTGTCTTTTTTAAAACAGGATCGCGATGGTGTTTTAAAGGGTTTGAAAACGGATTGGGGTACGGAGCTGCATACTGCCGCGAGTAATCGTGACCCGAATATCGCTCGAAATATGTATCATTTGCTAAGTCGAGACCCTCGTGTCAACCCTGATCTTAAAGACAAGGAAGGTCAGACCCCCATGGGAGCACTAAAGGATCGAGGGGATTATCCGCTCGCCTCGTTTGATGGGGTTGGGCTTCCTGCGCCCAGTAAAGGACCCTCTAAAGGGTGATTTTATTTTGGTACTTGGTTGATAGCTCAGAAGAGAGTTTTTATTTCCGGATCCTCTGTAAATAAGTTTCGTGTGACATAGACTTATCTTGACATTCTTCTGATTTGCCGAGGAATTGACAAAAAGCTTTAGAGCATTCTTTACTCGCTAGTTCTTTATCTTCCTTAGTCAATGGTGGGGTAAAATAATTAGCAACATAATAAGACACGTCGTCTTTAGTTAGTTCAGCTATATCAATACTCATAGTTTCAAATCTACTCTTCATTTTTTTTACTTTCTCCATTTCACGTATAGAATCAACTAAGATCTTACACTTTGGATACTGAAGAGGTATTTTTAGCCAGGTATCATATGATACAACATAATTTTCAGGTTCAGTATCGATATCATAATCGAATAAATTGATCGGCTCATAATTATCCTTAACACATTTCACATTGTAAAATGTTCTCGCAACGGCTTTTTTCTTTATTGTGCCTTTTAAGCTGTTGCAATATTGTTCAATTGACTTGGGTACGATACGATCATTAGCCGTCACCAAGTTCAACATTAGGGTAAACACACTGAATACGAGTATTTTTGTCATTGTTCTCATGGTTCTCTCCTGCTTACTTTTATACGGCAGTTATAGCCTATTTTAGAAAAAAAACAAGTTTTTTATATTTATTAAAATCAATGCTTTATGATATTTTTCTGGTATTTAAGATTGAGATACTTTTTTGCTAGTGGTTACCGTGGTTCTGGCGTTTTTAACCTGTTTATTTGCTCGTCTTGTGCTGTTTTCCTAAGTTAGAGTAAAGAACGTGGGGCGTGTTTGCTTGCGCGTTGATTGACACGTATTCTTCAGTCGTTCAATGAGTAATGCCAAGCCGGGTCGATCATTTGCTAAGTCGTGACCCTCGTGTCGACCCTGGTCTTAAAGGCGAGAATGATCAGACTCCAATGGGGCAACTAAAAAATCGAGGGGATTATCCGCTCGCCTCGTTTGACGGAGTTGAGCTTCCTGCGCCCAGTAAAGGACCCTCAAAAGGGTGATGTTATTCTAGTGAGCAGCTGATAGCGAGTTTCATGATCTCTTGAGATTTGGAATCGTCTCATACAACGTTTTTGGTATGGCTCTTCGGACTATGGATTGCAGAGTTTAAGTTATTCATAAAAAAGCTGCGAGGAAATTTTAAACGTTTTATAAAAAACTGACCGCTTACTTTGCTTCTGGCAGAAGTATATCAACGTTATCGCGCACACTCTCCGGAACCTTACGGTGCCACGGTACGATTCGAAATGTGCCCTGATGCCACTTGAGTATTTTCAGTATTGCCTCTGTGTTGCATTGCTGCACTTTTGTCTCAGTATTATTCGACTCCTTTAGGCAGGTTTCTAGTTTGTCTTCTATGCCTTCTGCATATCTTCTTTCTTCGATACCCCAGGTGGAGTGGGTGGTCATAAATGTAAACAATGAGATCGTTGCGAGTAGTAGCCTTCGTGATTGCATATTTGTTTCTCGTTATGTGCACAATTTTTATCGTAAATTATCTTGCCACACTTATCTACAGTTTTGTCGAAAATTAACGTGTTAAAAGCAATAGTGTCTATTGTTTTATTCCTTATTATCAAAGTAACCGGAAAGAGTGGGGTAGGTAAGATTGGGGATTGTCCTTGAATGTGGGCGAATAAGCTATCTGATCCACTTTGAGCTTTAACTCAGGATTAGTAAAGATAGATATGTCTAACGTGCGGTCGCGCAATAAGATAACACACTATGGTAACACAGGGGGTTGCATGAATGATCAAGAGGATTATTCACTCGCTTCGTTTGATGGGGTTGAGCGGTCACCACATCAATGGTGCGCTGGCGGTCTTGTTTTGTGTTTGAGTTTAGGGTGACGTTATTCGGTGCTGAGTTTATTAAGGATAATGGTAGGGTTTTAGTGAGGGTAAAAAAAAGCCCCATGATAGCTGGGGCTTTTATCATAACTTATCGTTCCTCGTCTTGCTCAAGGAAGCTCGTGAGCTTTTCGGCTCGTGTGGGGTGTCTCAGTTTTCTTAACGCTTTTGCTTCGATCTGACGTATACGCTCTCGCGTGACGTCAAACTGTTTTCCCACCTCTTCAAGTGTGTGGTCAGTGTTCATGTCGATACCAAATCGCATGCGAAGCACTTTAGCTTCTCGAGGCGTTAATGATCCTAATATTTCTTGTATCGCTTCTTTTAGACCAGATTGGTTAGCGAAATCAGACGGTGAAATCGTGTTGGTTGACTCTACAAACTCACCGATGGTGGAATCTTCTTCGTCGCCCACGGGGGTTTGCAGTGAGATAGGTTCTTTGGATATCTTAAGTACCTTAAGAATTTTATCTTCAGGTAAATCCATCATTCTTGCTAATTCTTCCGGGGAGGGCTCTTGTCCGGTTTCTTGCAGTATTTGACGACTTAATCGGTTTAACTTGTTAATCGTTTCAATCATGTGTACCGGGATACGAATCGTTCTTGCTTGATCGGCAATGGAGCGAGTGATGGCTTGTCGTATCCACCACGTGGCATAGGTCGAGAACTTATAACCACGTCGATACTCGAATTTGTCCACGGCCTTCATTAATCCAACGTTACCTTCTTGAATCAGATCAAGGAACTGTAAGCCTCGGTTAGTGTATTTCTTGGCGATAGAGATAACCAGCCTTAGGTTGGCTTCGATCATTTCTTTTTTAGCGCGGCGCGCTTTGGCTTCACCAATAGACAGGCGGCGATTGATTTCTTTGATTTCACTAATTTCCAATGAGCAGCTTTCTTGTAAATCAGCCAGTTTTCTTTGGGCGCGTTTAATTTCTTTTTCAAACATCATCAATGTGCTGGCTTGGTCAGGATGCTGTTCAGCGTACTCGGTTAGCCAGTTGTCGTTGGTTTCATTTTTAGAAAATGATGAGATAAAGCTTTTTCTTGGGGTGTCGGCTCTTCTGACCGCGTATTTAAGAATAAATTGCTCGTGTTCTCGAGTTTTTTTAAGCAGTGACCGGATTATGGAGACACTTTTATTGAGCCTTTTAACGGTCAATTTGAAGATGGAAAAATGCTCAGCGACGTGGCTTAGTGCAGTTTGTGTTTTAGCATGACTGCGTCCGTGTTTATTGAGAAGTTTGGTGAATTTGTTTTGCAGTGTTCGTAGCTTTTCTATTTGCTCCTCTGTGTAAACGGGGCAAGGTCCATTTTCAAACTCGTCATCTTTTTTAGCTTCAACTCCATCACCATTTTCGCTTTTATTATCCTTTTCTTCAGCCTTGCTCTTGTTTTCGCTGCTGTCCGTTGCGGTAGATGCTTTGGGTTTGTCCCTCATTTGCTCTTCTGGGCTAACAAAAAAGCCATTGACCAGATCAAAGACTCTGTTTTCTTCTGGTGGAATTTGGTCGTATTCTTCAATAAAGGAATCAATAATGGGCGGGTACTGAGCCAAGGATGACATGACTTGACGGATGCCAGACTCGATTCGTTTGGCAATGATGATTTCACCTTCACGAGTCAGTAGCTCAACTGTTCCCATTTCTCGCATGTACATTCTGACGGGGTCAGTGGTGCGCGTTTCGCTGGTTAGAATCTCAATCGCGTCTGACATTTCTTCGGTTTCAGTTTGGTCGGTTGTATTCAAGATAAGCTCATCACCGTCCGGTGTTCGAGGGTATACTTTAATACCAAAATCAGCCAGCCTGCTGATGATGCGTTCCATTTCATCCGAATCGGTTAAGTCGTTATCTAACAAGCGCATTAAGTCTTCGTGAATTAAATACCCTTTCCTCTTTGCTTCGCTAAGTAGAGAATTAAAGCCGGTTTCTTGTGTCATGGATGAGTGCCTTTTTAATTGATTGATTGCTTGTTGATGTGTTGATTTTCGTGTTTTTCTTTTGCCTGTATCTAAATGATACCAACTGGCTAGTGCGCTATTGTACATCAGAACGGTGCTTTCAATCTAGTAATTATTTGGTTTTAATAAGTAAAAGTTGCTGTAAGCGCTCTTTCTGGGAGGGGTTTAAGTTGTTGTTCTTTGCCTGTTTGATTAGTAAATTGATTTCATTTTGAACAGACTGATGAAGAATCTTTCTGATTGCGCCTTTAAGCTCCATTGCCTTGTGTTCTTGTTGTGTGGTTAATGTTTGTTGCGCTAGCTGTGTTATTTGATTTTTAAATTCACCTGTACAATGTGCGATCAATTGCCCGGTTGTGGTCGATTGAGTGGCGGTAATAAGCTTGATGATTTCGTGCAGCCAAAAGTAATCGATATGGGGGAGTTGGTTGATTGTCGTCTTATCGATTTCATTTATCATGCTGGGGTCTTGCGTTAGTATGACGCAGCTAAAGGCGTAAGGGGATAACGGCGTTGTTAGTGCTAGTTTTTGGGGGGAAGGGGCGGCTGCTTGGGGGGCTGTGTTTGTGTCTGTTGCTGAACGGTTGTCTTGCTGGGCTTTATTGTTTTCTATGAGTAACTTGTCGATATCTTCAAGGGGGATGGCGATGTATTCCGACAGTTTTTTCATTAGCAACTGTTTGTAAATACCGGTTGGCATGGTGTTAATTAATTCCATGGCGGCTTTTGCAAACAGTGCTTTGCCTGACAAGGTGTTTGATGGGTGCTTTGTCTCCAGGTTACTAAATAATAGCGTTGTGATTTCAGGAGCTTGTTCCAGTGATTGATTGAACTCATCTGCGCCGGCAGATCTCACTAGACTGTCTGGATCGTGTTGTGCTGGCAGTGAAAATATTTTTATACACACGCCATCTCGCAGAAAAGGCAAACTGATGCACAGCGCTTTCCACGCAGCCGCTTGCCCGGCGTTGTCTCCATCGAAACAAAAAATCAATGTGGGTGTGTAACGGAGCAGTTTATGGAGGTGTTTTTTGTTGATCGCGGTACCTAATGTGGCGACGGCCTGCGTGATGTTGTGTTGATGGAGTGCAATGACATCCATGTAGCCTTCTGTGACTAAAAGAAAAGGCAGTTTTGAGTTTGATTTACGGGCTTCGTATAAGCCAAATAATTCGTTGTTTTTATGAAATAGCGTGGTTTCTGGCGAGTTTAAATACTTGGGTGGTGTGTTATCGATGCTGCGGCCCCCAAATCCCACAATGCGCCCTCGGGTATCGCGAATGGGGAACATGATTCGGTGTCGGAAGCGGTCATACATTCGGTTGTCTTTTTGATTTGCCAGCCCGGTTGTTAATAGTTGCTCGGATTGCTGCAGGTGATTGCAGAGGTGCGCCCACCCCGGTTGGATGTATCCGATTCTAAATGTTTTAGCGATTTCACCAGTGAGGCCGCGGGATTTTAAATAGTTAATGGCATCCGGGTGTTGGCGTAGCTGTTGCTCATAATACGTGGCGGCTTTTTCTGTGATTTGGTATAGGGAAGTGAGCTGTGGTTGTTGCGAATGGTCGAGTTCGCTGGGGATCTCAAGCCCGGCTTTTTGTGCGAGTTGCTCAACTGCTTCGCGGAATGATAATTGATCGTATTCCATGACAAAGCCAAGTGCGTTTCCACTGGCAGAGCAGCCGAAGCAGTAATAAAATTGTTTGTTTTGGTTGGCGGTGAATGATGGGGTTTTTTCTTGGTGAAAAGGACACAGGCCGTGGTGGTTTTGACCACGTTTAGTGATTTTCATCCGGCTTTGGATAATGTCGATAATGTCGACCCGTGCCAGTATATCATTAATAAATTCTTGTGGTATGCGACCAGTCATAGTGTGTTTATGTTATCAGTGAATGTGATATTGAGTAAAGGTCTAATGAGAATGATTATAATACTTTTTTAAGCAGTCAGGCACTGTTTGACTTGTTTGCTTACGTCGCTCATGTCTGCTCTGCCTTGCAGTTGAGGTTTTAATTCTGACATGACCTTGCCCATGTCTTTAATCCCTGCGGCATTGATTCGATTAATTGTTTCTTTAACTAACTGAGTGACTTCCTCTGCGCTGAGCTGTTCGGGTAAGAACTCTTTCAGTATGTCGACTTCTTTTTGTTCTTTTTCAGCAAGGTCTTTGCGATTACTGCTTTGGTACAGCTCGATGGCTTGTTTGCGTTGCTTTATTAGTGACTCAATAATCGAAATGATTTTATTTGAGTCAATAACACTGTTGCCAGTCTGTTTTTCTTCGTTTGTTATGGCTGAAATGATACTGCGGGTGGTGGTTAGTTTTAACTTATCCCCTTGTTTGAGAAACTGCTTGAGTTTGTCTTGAATTAATTTTTTGCTCAGTTCCATTTCTACCCTACAGTGCTACTAAGATCTTTTTTTACCACGAGTGAAGCTGTTACGCTGTGCTTTCATGATTGAGTTGGCTTTTTGAATTTGCTTATTGTGCCTTTTTATTGCAGCTGCTTTTGCTTTTTTTCGCTCAGTGGTGGCTTTTGAGTGATGCTTTCGTTGCTTGGCTAAAGCGAGATTGCCTTTTCTTTCCAGGGCGCGTTTTAATTGTCTGAGAGATTTCTCGATGTTGCCTCTATTTTGGTGCTCTACGTCAGTGGTTGTCATGAATGCATGTGCTCCTTAATCTGTTCTTCTTTAACTCAAATAAAGATAGGGATCTTAATCCTTTTATAGGGGTTTTGTAAAGTGAATTGTTGACTTTTTGCGGCTGAGTTGGCGCTTTTGGGTGTTTTTTAGATAGATTTGTGTTGGTTTCTTTGGGTTTTTTTACTAAGGCATTGTATTTTATGGTTTTCTTGGTATTAGCTTGCCGATGGTGCTTCCTTGAACGATGATGGAAAAAGTCACAATTGAAAATGTCATGCAGATAATGATATTTCTAAAAGCAGCGGTGCTGGTGGTTTCAGGTAAGCTCAAGGCTAATGCGACTGCCAGGCCGCCTCGTAAACCACCCCAAGTGAGAATTCGTCTCAAATCTTTTTGCTTTACCGTGTTACTTTTTAGGAACTGGAGTGGGATGGCTATCGAGATATAGCGCGAGAAAAGCGCCACTGGTATGGCGATGATGCTAGCTAGGGCATCATTCCAGTCTAAATGAAGCGTGATCAACTCCAGGCCGAGCAAGAGGAAAAGCACGGTATTTAGAACTTCATCTATGATTTCCCAAAACGTGTCTAGCATGTGGTTGACCTTAGCTTCTTGAGTGCCTTTTTTGGCGTAGTTGGATAGAAATATACCAGATACCACCATGGCAAGTGGGCCAGATATCCCGAGGCTCATCGCTAAGCTGTAACCGGCTGTGGTGATGGAGAGTGTCACTAAAATGGCGATTAGGTAATCTTTTGACTCACTAATAATTTTTTGTGCTATCAGGCCTATAACGATGCCGTAGGCCAGCCCCCCTAGTGTTTGTTGGCAAAATAGCTTGCTAATACTTAAGGCCGTGATTGGGATAGCATTGAAGGTCAATTGGAAGAGCGTGAAAAAGACCACAATTCCGACACCGTCATTAAACAGTGATTCGCCTGCAATGATAACCCGTATATTTTTGTTGGCTTTATATTTTTTGAAAGTGGCAAGAACCGCAATGGGGTCGGTGGGAGAGATAAGTGCACCGAACAGGAAGCAGTAAATTAAAGGCAGTGGTGATCCTAAAGCCGATAGTATTAGATTGATTATGTAGCCCACGATAATGGTGGAAATAATAACACCAAACAAGGTGACGATGCTGATTAGCTTGGCGTGTGATTTGAGTTGGTTGAAATCAATGGTTAATGAGCCAGCAAATAATAAGAAGCTTAAAAGCCACTTCATGAGCAAGGCATGGAAATCGACTTGGCTCATGATTTGGTTAGCGTAAATGGCAATGGCGTTGAAACCCACGTTTTTAGCAATGATGATGGCGAGGGCAAGCATTAACGAACCAGACATCACGCCAATACTGGTGGGTAATTTGAATAACTTGTGATTCGCGAACGTAATGGCAACGGTCAAGGTTAAAAATAGTGAAATAAGGGTGTAAATGTCGGTACTCATCTTGCGATTATGACTAAAAATAAGACGGTTTGCAAAATTGTGTTTATTTTTGTTGAGAAATTACTCTTGGTTGACAGAGTCAAAAGCTGTGAGATAATGCGCTTTTTTACTGTGGTGATGTTTTTTTTGGGGTTCATTAAGTTGAGAGCTTTTTGAACTGCAATGCAGTGTGCGTGATTTAAAAAGGAGACCGAGTGTGAATGTTTTATCATTTAAAAAACAAGCCGGCGAGCGCAAGTTAACCATGGTGACTTGTTATGACAGTTGGTCAGCAAAGATCATTCAAGACACGTCTATTGATTGTGTTTTAGTTGGCGATTCTTTGGGGATGATTATGCATGGATTTAATTCAACGGTTGAAGTAACCGTTGAGTTGATGGCATATCATGTAAAAGCTGTTGCAAGTGTCATCAAAAATAAGCTCATTATTGCGGATATGCCTTTTCTGGCTTATCAACAGGGTGGTGCTGAGATGTTTAAAGCAGTTCGCTTGCTGATGCAGGCTGGCGCTCATGCGATAAAAGTCGAAGGTTGCGATGGGTTTTTAACTCATATTCAATCAATTGTTCAATCAGGTGTTCCGGTGATGGGGCACTTGGGGTTAACTCCGCAGTCGGTTCATCAGTTGGGTGGGTATCGCGTTCAAGGTCGCGATGATGCTGAGGCAAAATCCATTGAAAGGCAGGCTAATGATTTGCAGCGGGTCGGTTGTTTTGGATTGGTATTGGAATGCGTTCCAGCGCCTTTGGCAAAAGCGGTCACGAGTCAGTTAGAGATCCCGACTATTGGAATTGGAGCAGGGCCAGACACCTCAGGCCAGGTGTTGGTAATGCACGATTTGCTAGGTTTGCAGCAGGAGTTGGCGCCGAAGTTTCTAAAGCGTTATTGTGATGGTTTTTCTGTTTTGAAAAAGGGGTTGGATGATTTTGATCGTGATGTGAAGAGAGGGGTTTATCCTTGTGAACGTGAACATGTATATGGGTAGAGCGTGAGTATGAAAAAAATGGATTTGCATCAATGGCAGGAGTGGCGTTCGCAAATGCCTGGTGAACTGTCGATAGGGTTTGTGCCAACAATGGGGAATTTACATTTGGGGCATCGGTCTTTATTGGAGTGCTCGTTGCAGAGGCATGATTACACGGTTTTAAGTATCTATGTTAACCCGACGCAGTTTAATGATGCCAGCGATTTTGCAAACTACCCATCCACCGTGGAGCGGGACTGTGAGCTGGCTCAAGCGTGCGGAGTGGATGCTGTTATCTTGCCAACGTATGAGCAGCTTTATGCGGATGCGTTCGCGTATCGCGTGGATGAGTGTCAAACTAGCTTAAAACTAGAGGGCGAGAAAAGGCCGGGTCATTATCAGGGTGTATTAACGGTGGTGATGAAACTGTTGAATTGTGTTAAACCAGCTTGTTTGTATATGGGAGAAAAGGATTTTCAGCAGTATAAGTTGGTTGCGGGCATGGTGAAAGCCTTTTTTATGCCGACAACGGTGGTGTTGTGTCCAACCGTGCGAGAAGCATCTGGGTTGGCTTTGAGTTCGAGGAACCAGAGGTTGACTGATCTGGGGCGGCGTAAAGCCGCTGCGCTCTTTCGTGCGCTTTCTTTGAAGGGTTGCTCTGTTAATGAAGTGGCATCGTCTTTGCAGCGAGAGGGTATTGAGGTGGAATACGTTGAGGATTATGAGTCGCGTCGATTTGCCGCAGTATCGATAGATGGCGTTCGTTTAATAGATAATGTTTTGTTATCATAGGGAGATTGATTATGTTAGTTTCAATGTTAAAGTCTAAAATCGCGTACGCGAAGGTGACGCAGCGAGAGCTTTTTTACGTGGGTAGTATCACGATTGATTCGCTGTTGATGGAGCAGGCGGGGATAGTTGAAAACGAGCGAGTGCAAATTGTGAATTTGAATAACGGAGAACGTTTGGAAACCTATGTGATCACCGGGGAAGCGGGCTCTGGTATCATTGCGCTTAATGGGCCAGCGGCAAGGAAAGCGGCACTGGGTGATGATTTATTTATTTTAGCTTATGCCTTGGTCGATCCTGCTAAAGAAAGCTGTGTTCCGAAATTAGTTGACTGTCGAGACTGAGTTGATAAGGGTGAATATGTTGCTGGCTGGGTGGTCCTGGTAAGCAGATACTGAATTTGTTGGCTCTTTTTTTCTAACACATATATACTTTACTGATGTGCTTATTGATTTAATAGGGGTTTTCTGTGGCCACCCATAATTTAGATAATACCGGAAAAGATTTTGACGAGTACGTTCACTTGGAATCGTATGCGGCTATTTTGTTATTGATCTCAGCATTGATTGCTTTAGTGATCAACAATACCCCCTGGCACAGCAGTTATGTGCATTTACTTAAGAGTGATGTCATTGTGAACATTGGCTCTATTCATTTTAATGCCCACAGCATATGGTACTGGATCAACGACGGGCTAATGGCCTTGTTTTTTTTACTGGTTGGCTTGGAAATGAAACGAGAGATGTGCGTTGGGGAGCTCAAGGCTATATCTCAAGTGATGCTTCCTTTGGTTGGTGCTATTGGTGGAATGGTTATTCCCGCTGCTGTTTTTTTTGCTGTTAATGCATCGCATCCAGTCTATCTGGACGGGTGGGCGATTCCGGTTGCGACAGATATTGCTTTTTCACTCGGGATATTAGCCCTGCTTGGCAGTCGACTTCCCACCAGTCTGAAGGTGTTTTTAACCGCGTTGGCAATCTTTGATGATATGGGAGCGGTGTTAATTATAGCTATTTTTCATACACAGGATATCAAGCAGATTTTCCTCTTGCTTTCTTTGGTAGTCTATTTAGTGATGTGGATAGTTAATCGTAGCGGGGTTGATAAAATTTGGGTGTTCTTATTACTGGGTGTGGTTTTGTGGGTCTGTGTATTTCAGTCTGGTATTCATCCAACCCTAGCCGGTATTGCAACCGCTTTTGTTGTTCCATTGAGGAGTAATAAAAAAACCGATTATTCACCACTAAAAACACTAGAAAGTAATTTACACTTATGGGTTGCTTTTGGCGTGCTACCAATATTTGCGTTTGCCAATGCTGGGGTGTCTTTCGCAGGCATGACGTGGCAACACCTGTTGAATCGATTGAGTCTGGGTATTGCATTAGGGTTATTTGTGGGTAAGCAAATTGGGGTCTGGGGGACGAGTTATCTCACAATTCGTTTTGGTTTAGCTAAAAGACCAAGTGGAATGTCGAACATGAACCTGTATGGTTTATCCTTGTTGGCCGGAATGGGTTTTACGATGAGCCTGTTTATTGGGAGTTTAGCTTTTCCTGGTTTATCATCTGAAGTCGAGCGTCAAATTCGAATTGGTGTTTTGTCTGGTTCGTTTTTATCAGGTTTGTTGGGTTATTTTATATTGCTTTTTTCCAATAAGAAGACTAAATGATCGTGTTTTTATCTGTGTGTGGTTAAGTCCTTTAGGTGAGTGCTGTGTTATCGTATTTTGACGTTGATTGATGTTGAGTAAGAGGAGCTAAACTTGATTAGATGCGCCCGAGCTATTTTGTCTTTTTGTCTGATTGCTGTTTTCGCTCAGCTTGTTGGTTGTAGTAATCGCATTGCAGATGAGTATGATAATCCCGTGTTGCATTTGCAGGCATCCAGTTATTCGCTTGGTGCGAGTGATTCTCACGCGGTTGAGGAAAAAGCGAATTTGTATGCGGGCGTTTCAAATAGTTTTTTTAAGCCATACTTTAAAGCAGAGAGACTGACTTATCCTCCAAAAAATTTAGTCATGTTGGTATTAAAACAAGAAAAAGAAATCCAGTTGTATACTCACCAGGGCTCTGGTTGGCGCTATATTGTTTCTATCCGAATTAGAGCGGCAAGTGGGCATGCGGGGCCTAAGTTGAAACAAGGAGATAAACAGGTCCCTGAAGGTATTTATCGAGTGGTTGATTTCAACCCACATAGTTTATTTCACCTTTCAATGGGCCTAAACTACCCCAATGACTTCGATGTTCAGCGCGCAAGAGCGGAGGGGCGAGATGATTTGGGTGATAACATTTTCATACATGGTAATGCGGTTTCGATTGGGTGTATCGCGATAGGGGACGATGGCATTAATGTGTTGTTTCCATTGGCTGTTAAATTAGGGGTCAATAGCATGGTTGTTATTATTGCCCCACGTGATTTCCGTCTCAAGGCTCCGGTTTTTTCTGGTTCTACCAACCCGTGGGATCGTCGTTTGTATGTGGATTTGCAGCGTTACATGAGTTTGTTGCCAGCCCCTAAACATGATGATGTCATTAGATTTGCCTAGTTTGTTCAAGGTGGATCTCTTTTTTTATTGATTTTGATGCGTTAGAATGTGTTTTTTATTATTTTGAGGATGTAGATATGCTAGCTGATTCCCCCCAAGCGATTTTTTTAAAAGATTATCAGTCACCTGATTTTTCGGTGGAGTCTGTGGAGCTTGAATTTGATTTAAGTGACAACGAAACTCTTGTTAAATCGCATTTGCGTCTGCAAAAGTTAAATCCTCATGTTGACGAGTGCGTGTTAGATGGTGTTGATCTTGAGCTGCTCTCGGTCGAGTTGGATGGGGTGTCAGCAGAACACGAGGTTTTGGAGCACGGTTTGGTTGTGAAAAATGCACCTAATGGTGTTTTTTCATTATGCATTTCTGTTCGCATACACCCTGAAGCGAATAAGAGTTTTATGGGTCTTTATCAATCGCGCGATAATTTTTGCACGCAGTGTGAGGCAGAGGGTTTTCGAAAAATCACGTATTTCTTTGATCGGCCTGATGTTATGACACGTTTTAAAACTACCATTCGAGCTGATAAAACCAAGTTTCCTTACTTGTTGTCAAATGGAAATTGCATACAACGTAAGGACTTGACCGACGGACGGCATGAAGTTCAATGGGAAGATCCTTCATTGAAGCCATGTTATCTTTTTGCGTTGGTTGCTGGCGATTTTGATCTTATTTCTGACACATTTACCACCCTGTCTGGTCGCCCTGTGGCACTGGAATTTTATTTGGAAAAAGGCTTTGGGGAGCAGGGATACTTTGCAATGGAATCGTTGAAGCGAGCCATGGCATGGGATGAGGCAAAGTATGGCAGAGAATATGACTTGGATATCTACATGGTGGTTGCCGTGAGTGACTTTAATATGGGTGCGATGGAAAATAAAGGCCTTAATGTATTTAACACGAAGTACGTTCTGGCTAACCCCAAAACAGCGACGGATGCGGATTACGTCGGTATAGAGGATGTCATAGGGCATGAGTACTTTCATAACTGGACCGGGAATCGAATCACTTGTCGAGATTGGTTTCAGCTGACATTAAAAGAGGGGTTAACGGTTTTTCGTGATCAAACTTTTTCTGAAGACATGACGGCGCCAGCGGTATCACGCATTGATGAAGTCAATGTGGTGAGATTAGGGCAGTTTCCGGAAGACGCGGGGCCTTTGGCGCACCCGATTAGGCCGAGCTCGTATGTTGAAATTAATAATTTCTACACGGCAACCGTGTATCGTAAAGGGGCTGAAGTGATTCGTATGATTCAAACGCTTGTCACTCCTCAAGGTTTTCGTAAAGGGATGGATTTATATTTTCAGCGTCATGACGGGCAAGCCGTCACCACGGATGATTTTGTTGCGGCGATGAGTGATGCTAACAATAAAGACTTAACTCAGTTTAAACGTTGGTACGATCAGGCTGGTACGCCAGTATTGCGTATCACTGGTCAGTATGATGAGTCAGCTTGTTCGTACGCCATTAAGATTGATCAATCCTGCCCTGCAACACCGGAGCAAGATAAAAAATCACCATTCCATATGCCATTTAAATTGGGTTTTATCAACCAACAAGGTCAAGAGATACCGTGTAAGTTGGCGGGTGAATCGGTTCCTTTTTCAGGGATGGTTGAATTAACCCAGGCTTGCGAAGAATTTGTTTTTGAGGGAATTGAATCGGTTCCAACGGTATCGCTTAATAGGGGCTTTAGTGCGCCGGTTAAAATTCAATTCGATTATACGTTAGATGAGTTGGCTCGTTTGGCTGCTTATGATGGCGACCCAATAGCGCGATGGGATGCGCAACAAATGCTGTCAATTCGATTGATTTCTGATTTGGCAAAGCAGATCTCTCAAGGTCAGGATGGTGAGTTGAATCCGTTGTTAAGTCAGCTTTTTCATACGGTCCTTGAGGACAAAATGACAGATAAAAATCTATTGGCCCGCATATTGCAATTGCCCGCTTTGAGTTATTTGCAGCAACAATGCCCTGATATTGATGTTATGGCATTGCATCAAGCAAAAGAGCGGTACATTAGGTTTTGTGCAGTTGAACTTAAACCACAATGGTTGAGTGCGTTTCTATCTCAATCTTCATCTGATAAGTACGAATACAACGTGCAACAAATGGGGCAGCGAGCTTTTAAGAATATGTGCCTTTTTTATGTTGTGCACAGTGGTGATGCTGCTGCCAATCATGCTTGGGAGCAATTTTCAAAAGCGGATAACATGACTGATAAAATTGGGGCTTTATCTGCATTAAATCATGTTGATTCGTCTTATCGACAAAATTCGCTCGATGCTTTCTATCAGGAATTTAAGCAAGAACCATTGGTTGTAAATAAGTGGTTAACATTACAAGCCACGTCATCTTTACCAGGCACGCTTAAACAGATCAAAGCTTTATTGGGCCACGAGGCGTATGATGCGACCAATCCAAACAACGTCTACGCCTTAATTTGCGCCTTTGGTGCAAATATGGCTGTCTTGCATGGAAGTGGAAGCGATGGGTATGAGTTTATTGCAGACCAAGTGATTGCAATTGATGAGTATAATCCTCAGGTAGCCGCGCGTATTTTAACTCCGTTAACACAATGGAGGCAATTTGACCGCGTTCGTGGTGAGTTGATGCGTCAGGCTTTACAGCGTGTTCAAGCAAAGGCATCTCTTTCATCTGATGTGTTTGAAAAAGTCGAAAAAAGTTTGGCATAGTTTTTGTCTTAGTGCATGCCGCAGATGATTTGGTTTATTTTGAGTAAATCAGTTCGACAAAATTGGCGTGTGGCTTGATCCTCGGGGGGGAAGTCAATGCTTTCAATGCGTGCTTCGTTGTAGGCGATCATGTGGGATGTGCCATTCTTCATCAGTTCAATGACGGCCTGATAACCCATTTGTGATGCGATGTAACGATCTTTTAGTGTCGGGGTGCCTCCGCGTTGAATGTGACCGAGAATACACGTTTTGTACTCAATGCCGCTGATCGCTTTGATTTCTTCGGCAATTTTAATACTTTGCCCCGGTTCATTGGATTCGGCAATGATAATGATCGATGTCATTTTCTTTCTTTTATTCTGCTGGATTGGTGCGATGAGTTCTTTCGTTGCGACTGGAAATTCCGGAATAACGATGGCTTCTGCTCCTCCTGCCAAACCGACAGCAACCGCAAGAAACCCGGTGGCACGCCCCATGACTTCGATAATGAAGTGGCGATCGTGGCTTAATGCTGTGTCGCGAATGCGGTCGATGGCTTGCAGTGCGGTGTTACAGGCGGTGTCAAAACCGATGCAGTATTCGGTGCCACTGATGTCGTTGTCGATGGTGCAAGGGATACCAATCACTTGTAGCCTGCTGTGCTCAGCAAGTTTGAGTGCGCCTTGAAAGCTACCGTTACCACCGAGGATAATGAGCGAAGTGAAGCCTTCTTGTTTCAGGTACTCAGCACACGCTTTTTGCACGTCTGGTTGTTTGAATTCAAGACAGCGCGCAGACTTTAAAATGGTACCGCCTTTTTGAATGCAGTTGGCCACACTATTGGCATCGAGAGGAATAACATTACGTTCAATGAGTCCTTGGAAGCCACATTGACAGCCGTAAACCTCAAAGTCATTGGCTATGGCTGTTCTAACCGCTGCTCTAATGGCCGCATTCATCCCGGGTGCATCACCACCTGATGTGAGGACCAAGACTTTATTTTTTTGTGTATTCATTGCACTCCCACCTCTGATTTGTGGCTTCATTATAGCGAGAACCGCATCATTTGTCAGGTAACTGTCTGATTTTTATGTTCAAAGTTTAGTCATCTTGTGTTTTGCTTGTAATTTCAGTGTTAATCCATTAGATTGGTTTCAAATTTATTTAAATATTAAATGTAGACTAATTTAATTCGGGGGTGAATCAATGGCAAAATTGGCTTTAAATGCTGAGGGTAAGAACAAGTTATACCAACTATGCGGTACTAATTCTGCTGCACGGCAGGCTGTTACTGCGGTGATAAATGCGATGGAATTTGAGTTTGATGATTTACAGCCTTCTCCCGAAGATTTGCATGCCGCGTTACAGGTTTTTCTCCTCAAGAACAATATTATCAGCACTGATAACGCCCGTGTTAGCGTTTCAGATTTGGACACAATGGAGGGCGGTACTGTCACTCAGCCTTTTGATCCTTATGCTGTCTCAGATCTGACGTTGGCTGCCGAGCAACAGTATAACCAAATGTCTCAAAATGCTGCAGACTGTTGTGGTATACTCGCTCTGATAATGGATTTTTGTTGTCGGCCTATGTATTTTATTGATCCTAGGGGTGCTATTGATTGCACCAACGTCTGTGGAATGATGTGTAACACCTGTGGTCCGTGTGGCAACAGTAACTGCAATTGCGGGAAGTGCGAGGGTGATGCCGGTGCCATTATACTCGTTGTGATGTTAATAGTAGCAGTTTTTGCTTTGGCTTTTTCGTATTTTTGGCTGGCATCGTTCACGGTGGCCGGGGCCTTAGCGAGGCGTGATGAATCCGATAACACGAAAGCAATGAAAGTGTGCGCGCTGCTGTTAATTGGGATTGGTGGCGAAGCGATTTTTTGGAATCAATACGGTTCAGCGATCGGTCACGATGTGGCGGATAGCATTGTCAATAAGAACGCAAGTCGTACATCAGAGCATTATAGGACAGTGGAAACATTAAGCGAAATTGGTGGTTTTTTACTGTTAGGGCTACCCGTGCTGTCTGTTTTAGGTTGTTTTTGCGCATGTCTGCGTTGTGAGTCTCAAAGCGAGTCCACCCCGTTGTTATTAAGTGCGGTCGAGACCACGTCGAGTGCGGTTGCATGGAATGAGAGCAGGCAGCAATTGTTGAGTGAGTTAGAAGCTGATGGTGTTTTACAAGGGTTTTCGGATGATCCAAAATACAAGTGCATTGTGCGCGCTTATATGCACCTGTTGTTTAAGCAATCTGCCCAGACATTTGTGCCACAATTCAAGCCAGAAGAGTATCCGGTGGCTAAAGCGGTGTTTGTGGCTACGGCTACACCCGCGGAGGCCACTGTGCCACAACTTTTGTCGCAGCAGGGACAACACGGTCTTTACACTCCCGTGATGACACGCGATGACGATACTCAGACGAAAGTTGGAGTGGATCAACTTAATAAATTTGGGTGAAGTAACTGCAATTGATGGACTAATGAGTTTTATTGCAGCGTTTATTGTTTTTTATACACGGCATGTCTAATTCGGGTGTTAAATTCTGCTACTTTTTACTATTCAAAGGGGCGTGTTCTATAAACTAAGTCTTTTTTTGAGTTTTATAATAATCTGATTAATTCGGTTTTTTTTCTTGTTAGTCATTGTCCTTTGTCGCAAGCCTGAAGAAAGTGTTGATCTTAACACGGTGTCATGCTAATTTAGTGTTAGAGTAACTTTTAGGCTTGGTTTACATGTCATATAGCAACCAAAAAAATTCTACTAAAAAACCAGTTCCTGGTGTTGTTCGTTGCTCTCATTTTATTATCAAAACTATCTGCATTAGCAACCTGTACTCTGCGTAATTTACAAAAGAGTGCAGGTAAAAAAATCCTTTTAAAAAATATACTTAATTAATGCATATAGGTTGATACTATGAAAAATGATTTGAATGAATTTGCTACACCCGCAAGCCTTAATAATATAACACTGACTTCCAAAGTGTTTAATAGTCGTTGCTACCCATGGCTCGTTGTGTTTATGAGCTGTCTGTTTTTATTTTATAAATA
>CACHNP010000016.1 GCA_902581285.1 uncultured Gammaproteobacteria bacterium
CCAATTTTTCCGGGAATTTCTAATTTCAGCTCTTCTTCGATCTCTTCTAATTCAACTTCATAGTCCTTGAATTGGCATAGTTGCACCGCTTTTTTTACATTGAGAAATTCGCTTTCGTTTGGAGGAAAGGCCCTTTCTTTTATAACTGACATGTGAGCTTTGTGATCAAGTGAAGACATCAGCACTATGCCGTCTGTTGATAAGTGGTACCAGACAGCCTGTAAAAATTGGACAGCCTCTATGGCTGGTACGGTAGGTAAGTTACATAGTATGATATTGGCATTTAGTGGGGTGTCATCTTTGTAGTTGGTATGGTAATTAAAAATGCGATCGTTAGTGTTTATAATATCTTCTGGGAGGCTGAAATATTGTACCTTTGCCTGAGGGTACATTTTCTTAAAGCTATGCACAGCTGAGTGTGAGTGCTGACCGAGACACACAATGTTATTAACTTTATTAGTGAGTTCTCTCGAATTTTCTACTAGGTATTCGTTTGATCTAATGATTAGCGGGATCGTTTTCATAGTGTGATCTTCTCTTTCTGTAGCTCAGCCTATTTTTTATTTTACCATGTTTTTTTGCTTCGGTTCATCTTTTTTTATTTTGTTTGTGTTACGATATCATAGTGATAGTGAGGATAAGAAATGAAGTCAAATAAACACATACCATATCCAGAAAACAGACTCTACCTTGATAAATTCCTTGATAATCCTTTGGATCAATTTGTTTTATGGTACCAAGCTTATGAGAAGCGGGCCGATTATCCTGGGCTGGAAACAAACACAATGACACTGTCTACAGTCGGTGAAAATGCTCGTCCTCATTCACGTATTGTGCTGATGAAGGATTTTACCCCTGATGGGCTGGTATTTTATACAAATTACCATAGTCAAAAGGGCAATGATATCGCATCCAACCCGTTTGCGTCGGCGTTATTTTGGTGGTCTACCGTATTTCAACAAATACGTATCGAGGGTAGGATTAAGAAAATACCAGATGTTATGTCCGATGAATATTTTGAATCTCGCCCGCGTGGTTCTCAAGTCGCTGCGTTAGTGTCAAAGCAGAGTGCCGTTTTGACATCAAAAGACAAGCTGTTAACCGCATATGATAACTATATCAAGCAGCATGATCAGTCTAGGCGCGTACCTAGGCCTGCTCATTGGGGTGGCTATTATTTGATTCCTGATCGTTATGAGTTTTGGCAGGCTTCTTCCAATCGATTGCATGATCGTATCGTATACACGTTAGATCAAAATACATGGTCAAAGACTCGGTTATATCCATAATCTCTAGATGTTTTTTCTTCTATGTTTTTCGTGATTTTAATTTAGTAAAGATAAGCGCAATTAATAATATACAAGATGCAAAACAAAGCCAGAGGAAAGCGTCTTGTGAAGTGATTTGATTGTGTGAAAAATGTAAAAGTAGTGTCATCAGTAATAATGTGGCTGCGGTATCAAAATAGATCGCGCTTTGAACTCGTCCCTGGTAATCAGGTGCGGTTTTTCTCTGTACCTCTGTAACGATTAGATTATAACTCGCCCAGCTAAAGCCGACAGAAGCAAATGATAGTAAAGCAAGTATGTTGTTGTTGGTGTTAGCAAGGATAAGATAGGCGAGTAGAGCAACAGAGCAACTCATGATCAAGCAGCTAAGTAAGGTTAGTCTTTTAATTAAATGTGACCAAAATATCAGCCCAGTCAGTGTCCCTAAAGCAAGTATCCCTTCGGATAATCCGAAAAAATGATTACTTTGTAATAGTATATTTCGCACGTAGGGGCCGATTAAAACAGAAGAGGATATGATGAAAAGGAAAATGACGCCTTGTGTAAGGGCTTTGAGTATTAATCTCTCTTGCGAGGCAAGGTAACGATAACCTTTAATGACGAGTGTGAATACATTAACACTGTTATTGGTATAATCATGTTTTATATGATTGAAGCGAGTTGGTAGTAATAGTAGTCCGCTTGCAAGATACAGAGCCGCCACAATGAAAATTGCCTCGTATGTTTTAACTAGGGAAAAAATTACAACAGTGAAGAGACCTCGCCCAATAATATTGCCTACTTGATTTGTGACACGAGAGATTGTGCTAGCAGTGATAAGGTTATCTTCACCAACCAGGTCGAGAATAAGGGCAGGGTAAAGTGGTTTGTAGAGAGCGCCAAAACAGCCCGATAGAAAAGCAAGGCCATAGACCTCCCATAGCGTTGGGTGGTTCCATATAATGATTGCAAAAAAAATAAATTTGATTGAACGCACAAGCCCCGTCGTAATAGCTAGTTTCTTCCTATCACTGTAATCAATTAGTCCCCCGAAATAGGGGCTTAGAAAAAACGTTGGCGTCCAAAATAATAGCATACCTATCAGGGTCGCGTTCACAGTTGGGTTAACTTGAAGAATAATCCAAATTAGTATGATGTAATTTAAACCGCCGGCAAATGTTGCAGCAATGCTTGAATAAAGGAAATATCTAAATGAACCGTTTTTTATAAGTTGAGTTTTGTTGAGTTCTTGCTTCATCTGTCTATCGTATCACATAAAAATAACTGAAAAAATCAATAGTTGATTTTATATTGAGTATTGGATTTGAATCGCTGCTTAGCAACTATTATCGATGAGATTCTTTGCTTGTCAGTAGCATAAATTAGATATCATAGGTGCGTCTATTGTAAAAAGCTTTTTTTTTCATACGCTTATACTTTTTTGACAATTTTTTTATTTGTACTATATTTCATCTTGTTGAAGTGTGTTTGGGAGGATTTACTATGCTTGAAAAAATACGTTTTATTTTATTTTTGGTAGTTAGTAGTTTGATGTTACACGTGACCTCGGCGACGGCTTCAACTGAGGAATACAATGAAAGGCTGCAGCAGTGCGAAATTAAAAAATTAAGCTTTGAAGTGTTTATGCTAAATTATATCTATCCCAATACCACCAGCTATCTATTTGGTAATGAAAGTTTGTCCTCTCTAATTGATATCCAGAACGCACTCTACTCAAAAAAGTTCCAAGATAACAGAGCTCCCATACAAAAAAAATGCGGTTGGCTTGATAAGGATAAATGTAAGGATTACCGGATAAATAAGAATTACTTGACTGAATCAGAATATAATGGCACTGGACAGGACTGGGATTTGATCTACAATTGTAACACAGCAAAAATAAACAATGTGTCAAGATGGGATCACTATAACACCATGCCAGGTACAGGAGCAACTTCTGGTGTCGGGCAAGCCCTGGATTCAATTTTCGCAGCATTATTACTCGGACAGAACACTACAGCTAGCAGTGATACTGTTATAAAACAAAGAGAAAAAGAATTAAAAGGAATTTATTCTATCTATTTAGAGCAGCAATTTTTAAATAATCTACGAAGGCAAGTTTCGGACAATAGTGAGCTCAAGCAGTTGTCTAAAGAGGAGATGATAGATCGTTACAAAAAAATTCTAACATGTTTGACCGATGTATCAAAAGCCCAATCCGATGGCAAATTCACACTTTACAAAGACATTGAGTCTGGTGATAATAAGTTCTCGACCGATGTTCGATTTCAGTTGCAATGGGAGTCAGGGTGCGAGCCAATAAGGCAAATGGTTGCGAATTATTGTAATTTAACAGATAGCCCATGCAGCAAGCCCCCACAATAACGTTAATAGTGTGTTTATGAGAATCGTGCGTTGTCTACATGGTTGTTACTTCATTTTGAACACAACTAGAGCGTATTTTGTATGTCGTTATGATAAGCAATAATGCAACAATAACTCCGGCGCCTAATATGTATTGAGAATAATTCATCAATGACCAGAGCGAATTATGATGCGGCACCAGTGAATCCACCTTGTTAAAATGAATACATGTATGACCTTTGTCGCAGTATGTTGCGGCGCTGGACATTCCCCAGTCAACAGCGGCATCAAATTTATTTTTCAAGAAAAAAAGACTATGATCAAGCAACCACAAATTTTTAGGGTCAGTTGTTAGATCCAATATACTAAAAATAATGACCGGCGATAGTGCTAATAAATAGGGTTTTGATGAAATACAGGAGCAAAAAAACAGCCAGCTTAAAACGGGGAGTAATAGACAGGCCTGATAGCAATAGACGCGTGATAGTTGTAATAAGCTGAGGCAAACCCCACCCACATTCCAATACCAAGTTGGAAACACGCCGTGGTGGTATACCATATACTGAATCGAAATAAACATAATGGATACTACGCTGTTGATGAGAAAAATCATAAGACATATTAATGGTATAACAACTAATGCCATAAACCACTTTGATAGTAAATCTTCAAATGGGTTAAGTGGTAATGAAAGCCAGAAAAGCCGATTGTTTTGTTTCTTCTCGCCGTGCAAGCTGTGGAGTAGGTATATTCCAACAATAAACCATAATGCGTAAAGGTAGGCACTATTGAAGTGATAACTTATATGATATGAGTAGAAATAAGCAGGTGTATTGGCCAACTTATCAAGTGTGTTTCCCATAATGAAATGATGAGTTTGTATGCTATCGCTAATAATCAGCGACCAGGAGATTCCGAGGATAATAAGTAAACTTATAAACACCAATTTTTTGTTTTCCCAGTATTCTCTTTTTGTTAATACATATGTGTGCTGAACTAATTCTCTAAACATGATGGGTTCTCTATGTTGATTAAAAGGCGTAGAAAGTTACTACGCCTTTATTTGGTTTCTGTTAATGATCATTTCCAAAGCTGCGCGAGCGAATTTTTATGGAGGCAATAATAAGCACGATGCAAATTACAGCACTTACCAAAACAAATGTTGGGCTAAGGCCAGTCGATTTGAAACTAATCGTATGATAAAGGGACAGATCACACGCGCCTTGTGAATGACAAAGATGATTCATGGCTGAGTCTTTCGCTTTTTGGGGCAGGTTGATGTATCCTGCTAGAAAATTAAGTTTAGCGATAGCTAGGTATATTGGCTTGAATACGTGCTCATTGATATAGCCATGATTGGCTATTGCATCGCAAATTTGAATGCCAAATGGCACTAATAATGCCCAAAGTAATGGCAATTTTTTCGAAAATGCCGAGCAGAATAGGCACCAACCCAAAGCTGGAAGAAATATCATTAGTTGAAAAATATAAACTAATGACAAATTTTTCAAGGCAGTAAAGAGTGAGCCCAGGCTCCAGTTGAGCCCCGGCGTGTGGTATACAACCGTACTGATGAGCGACACTAATAAGGCGTTGAATAGCATGAAGACGAGAGTGATGAATGGAATGATCAAGCAGGCCCACAAGATTTTACTGATGACGGTTTCAGTTTGTGTGATCGGTAATGATTGCCAAAACAAAATGCTTTGATCTTTTCTATCATTGTATAGGCAGTGTACTAAGTAGAGACAAATTACAACCCACATGATTATTAGAACAGGAATGTTTATCATGTACATCATGAATGTCATGAGGCTATTGTCTTTTTTCAACATCGATGTATCGACGTGTTTTATATGCTCATGTGCATTTATATTACCCCATAGGCTGAATAAAAAAATTAAAACGACCGTACCTAGAAGACTATAAATGATGGTTTTTTTATTTTCCCAAGACTCTCTTTTGGTCATTGTGATGATTCTATTAAATGCTGATTGATTATAACTCATGGTTTTTCTCCAGTTTTGCAACAAATACGTCGGACAAGGAAACTGGTTCGGACGATTTGTATTGCTCTAAGTTTGGTGTGATGTTTTTATCAAATATAAATTGATGGCGACCCAGTTGGACTTTTTCTGATAGAGGTTTTTTCTCTCTTAGTTCTTGAGCCTCGGATTCGGTTGATATGATCTGAACAAAACGCTCATGAAAATCATTCATCGTAGAGTTCATGATGATTTTACCCTCATCTATCATGATGATGTCAGTCAAAATGTGTTCGATTTCTTCTACTTGGTGTGTTGATATGATCACAGATCGATTATCATTGAAGTAGTCTTTGATTAGATTGCTGTAAAATGTTTTTCTGTAGAGAATGTCTAATCCAAGAGTGGGTTCGTCTAAAATCATTAATTCTGAATCAATCGCCATAATCAGCGCTAAATGAGCCTGAACAACCATGCCTTTTGAAAAGGTTTTTACTTTCTTATTTAAATCAATTTTAGTTTGGCTTAGGAACTGGCGTGCACTTTTCTCATTAAATCGAGGATGAGTTTTATTCATCAATTCGATGGCTTGATTTAGTGTAATCCAGCGTGGCAGTGTAGCGACATCAGCGATGAATGACATTCTTTCCATCATCGTTTTACGTTGCTTCATGGGCACTAAGTCTAGAACTGAAAGTGTGCCATCGTAATTAGATAGCCCCATAATGCTGCGTAACAGTGTGGTTTTTCCTGCGCCATTGCGCCCAAGTAAACCGACAATTTTACCTTTTCCAATATTGAGTGAAATGTTGTTAAGTGCCGTTGTCTTACCAAATCGCTTGGTGAGATTTTCAGCCGTTATAAGATTGCTCATGATAGTAATTCCTCAGTGGTTAAGCCTAGGCGCGCCATTTTTTCTTTAATAGACGGCCATTCGTTTTTAATGAAGTTTTCCCTTTGTTTTTTTAAAAGCACTTTTCTAGCATGCTTATTCACAATCATGCCAAGACCACGGCGCTTGAGTAATATTCCTTCCTCAACAAGCAGCTGATATGCTTTTGACACAGTGAGTGGGTTGACGTGGTTTTTGCTACTGAACTCTCTAATCGAGGGGACGGTATCCCCTTCTTTCAAGTGCAGATCAATAATTGAGCAGCAGATGCTTTCTTTGATCTGTAAATAAATTGGTGTCGATTCGCTCCAGCGCATGTTGTTCCTCCTTACTGTGTTAGTGGACTATAGCACCATGCTATTTAGTTTTGCAAGCGGAAATGTCTTTTTTTTCTATTCCAGTTGTTAACTGATTTATTACATGCGTAATTATTTTTTTATAATTTTATCTTAATTAATAATTGACTGATTAATTTCTTATTCCTGCGATTTGAGAACCTGTTTTGCTCAATATTTTGTGCGTACTATGTCACTTTTTATTGTTGCTTATAAGAAGCTTCCGTAGTGAGAGTCTTCAATAATGTTGTCGTTATGTCTTTCTTTCACACAGTGCGACACGCCGAAAACAAGCGAGAATTTATAGATAAAGTTGCTGACTAGATTGCAACACGCGACAGTTATGATGTCGTTGAAACTAACTGGACCTTGTTGCATCTCTTCTAAATCTGCATTGATGCCCTGGATTATGATGTAACCACCTATGATCAGAGAATAATAAATAGCAAAACTAACAAATTCGCTTCTTGAACTGCCATCACTTTTAAAGTTATCTGCATCGCAAACAGTACCGCATTTTGCCACCAGTGGCAGTAAGGATATTAAACCAATCATCTCACCACTGTAGCGCATACCCGAAAATAATAAAGCTTGGTTGAATTGGGCTCTTAGAAAAACGTGTGATGCGAGAGTATATGTGATGCCATGTAAAGCCCCAGCGAAGAGGGTACAGGCCATTGTTTGTGTATTGCAGCCCATGTTGATTGGGTTGTTTTTATCGATGTAAAATGGACTCAGAAGGCCGCTTTGAGAGCAAGGTTTGATGAGTTGAGTGTTAGTGCGCATGTGTGTATCTCCTTTTCTATTTTTACTATTTTACATGAGCTAGTTGATGGTTGCATTTTTTTAACGCTAAAAAACAGAGTCTTATGCTGTTGATCTTAATAAAGATCTAAGTTGCTGTGATTTCTTCTGGATGGTATTTCTGGCGTGTGTTACTCTTTGAGCCGGCCATTACCATCGAATGAGGTAGCTTCTTGTCCAAGGGCGAGCTCTAGGTTAAGCCAGCTTGGATTGGGGTGTTTAAGACATGAAAAAGCCATGATAAAAAAAATTGACAGAACGATTTCAGTTGCGCCAATGATGGATTACACTGATCATTACTTTCGTTATTTGGCGCGATTGGTTGCGCCTCGAATTTTATTATACACAGAAATGGTAACAGCTCAGGCTGTTTGTTTTGGTGATCAAAATCGATTATTGCAGCGCGATCCAATGGAATCGCCAGTTGCTCTACAATTAGGTGGGTCGGATCCGGATCTGTTATCTAAAGCCGCTTTGATCGGCGAGAAGTACGGTTATGATGAGATTAATTTAAATGTTGGTTGCCCGAGTGATCGAGTTCAGTCTGGTCGTTTTGGTGCTTGTTTAATGAAAGAGCCTAAGCAGGTAGCAACATGCGTTATGGCTATGATGGATAAAGTTACAATACCGGTGACCGTCAAAACAAGGCTTGGTGTTGATAATCACGACAGTTACCAATTTCTTTGTGATTTTGTGGATCAGGTTTCTGCTGTGGGTTGTCAGAGTTTTACGCTTCATGCAAGAAAAGCCTGGTTAAGCGGTTTGAGCCCAAAACAAAATCGAACCGTGCCTCCACTTGATTATGCTCGTGTTTATCAATTGAAACAAGATTACCCCCACCTGGAAATCATTATTAATGGCGGTATTCAAAAAAGTGATCAGGTATCAACTCACTTGAGCCATGTTGATGGCGTTATGATTGGGCGTGAGGCATGCCGTAATATAATATGGTTACGTGAGCTGGATTCAGCGCATTATCAACCCAAGCTCCCATCGGTGGATCGAGGAGAGATAGCGTTGAGATATTGGCGGTATGTTGAGCAATATTACCACAATGGGGAGTCACTTCTTCGGCTAGTGAAGCCACTTTTATCGTTCTTTTGTGGTCTGCCTAAAGCAAGAAAAACGCGCCACAAATTGTGTCTTGAGGCGCGTGATTTGGTATCTGGTTATAACCGTGTGAAAAGCATACTGGAGAATGAAATTTAATAGAAAAATCAGCCTTGAGTTACATGTTGTATTTTTTCTTAAATTTCTCAACTCGGCCTGCCGTGTCAACGATTTTTTGTTTTCCAGTGTAGAATGGGTGACACTGTGAACAAATCTCGAGTGTGATATCTTCGAGTAGAGTTGATAAGAATTGATATGTTGCACCACAAGCGCACGTGGCGTTTATTTTTTTTGTTTTAGGCTGTATCTCAGTGTTCATGGTAACTCCTTATTTATCCTGATGGCGCAATATAGCGTATGTTTGATTTGTTTTCAAGCGATTGTGTTTTATTTACTGAATCGCTTTGCCTGCTGATGAGCGTCTTTAGTTGTCATTCTTTTTCTTTTTGTGCAATCTTTGATCATGTAAGTGTAATTTGGATTAGTTGTGCAATGGTAGTGTATGATTTCCGGACTATTTTTCATCTTATTTTGAAAGTCGGATGCGTGGGTGATCGAGCCATTATAAGCCCCTAGTACAGTGTGTCTTGTGATCGGTTTTTTGGCTTTGATATGAAAGCCTTTTTTACTGCTGTAACAGATCTGTAGATGATTACGGTACCAGTCTCTTGATTGAATTAAACATGGGTTATAGCGTTTTTTTGTGTACTGAGAGAAAGTGGTAGTGCAGAGCGGTGCGGCGGTCTTTTCTGTCTTAATTCGGGAGGTGATTTTTTTGTCTCGACCAGGTCCGTAATCAACTAGTATCTCTTCGCCTTTTAAGATGTCTTGCGTGCAAATCACAAAAGGGAAGGGGGAGATACTGTGGCAGATGAGTTCGGCGTTATTTGTTTCCACTATGCCTGTGTTGAAAAATGCACCAAGACTGGTCGAGTGGGGGTTTTTATAGTCCATAAAGCCACTAATCAATTCATCCCAATGAGTTTGAATGAGGTGCGTTGCAGGGTCTCGAGTGTCGCGGCTTTGCATAATTTCTGGCACGTATGGGTCTATGACATATTGCGTTGATTTTTCGTTATTAAAGGGGGTAAACCGATGCGTTGTGTTGTGAGAATGTGTGCTGGTATGAGTGGTTGCAAGCTGTGGTTGATGACCAGTACGGCGTTTTATTTTTTTTCCAATTAAATTGCACGTTAAGAGATTTAGTACGTGTGTATAGAATGGGTTTTCGTGGTGAGTTTTAGATTGGTTTTTAATTAGAAAACAGATTAGACTCAGATTGGTTTCGTCTTTAAATAAAGGACGGACAATGTCTCCTAAGTAGTTTGCTATTTTTATCGCCATTCTCCACTTTGCCTCCCCCTTCCACAGTTGTAAAATATTTAAAATGATACTATCTATCATTGATTCGATGGAGGGTAAAGTCATTTTGGCGGGGATTAAAAAAGGAATGGAAATATCGTGTTTAAGGATTTCAAATGAATGATATTTGCAACTAGAAGCTTTGTTTTCGGTTAGCGTTTCAATGTTGTATTGAATTCGAAATAAGTGACACAATACAGCGTTGACTTGTGATTGAGTCTCTTCGTATTTCATATTATGGTATTTTCCGTTTTTACTTACCTCTAATTATAACAGGTTAATAACATCAGAAAAAGCCAGTTTCGTGATATTTATTGGTGAGTAGATTTTGCTATATTTATGCTTTATTTAATTTTAATTAAATCGCTGTATGAAAAAAACGGTATTGAGACTTGGCTTCTTTGCTTTAGGATTGAAATGTGACTTAATTTTTAGCACAAATTTGCGAAGAGAAAGGGGCTCAATAGATGAGAACGATGACAATCACGCCGATGGAAGGGTTGAAAAATTGTCGAATTCTGCAGTTTGATGGCAGTGAAGCTGTGTCGTCTTTTTTTTCCTTCGTGTTGGTGTTGGCAGTTGATGAGCCAGTTGAGGAGGGTGCCTTATTAGGCAAGAGCCTGGGGTTTATGTTGAAGTGCGATCAGGGTAAGCGCAAATTCAATGGTATTGTTCATACGATAGAAAGACTTATTCCTATGAAAGGCGTCCCTCACAGTTACAAAGTAACATTGGTGCCTTCTTTTTATCTGTTAGTGGAGCATCGTGACTGCAGGGCTTATTACAATAAGAGCGTGTTGGATATTGCTCAATTTTGGTTTGATTATTTTGGTCTTAAAAACATTGATTTTAGTCAATTGCAATCCACGTACCCCGCGATGAGATATTGTGTTCAGTTTAATGAGAGTGTATTTGATTTCTTATCCAGATTATTTTCTCAGTACGGACTATATTATTTTTTTCAATTTGATGACGTCGAGCATACTTTGGTATTAGCTGATAATGTGTCTTCATATCGTGAAAATAATGTGCTGTTAAAAGTTGGGGAACATGCCGATTACTTTATTAAAGATTATTGCTATTCTTTTGATCCTCAACCGATGAATATTAAGATAAATAGCAGTCGAGATTTTCCGGGGCGAGGAAGTTTGCACTACGATCAGCAAGATAGCTCGTTGTGGTCACAAATGGCATCAGAGCATCAGGTGTACTTGAATCCAGTTGATAAAGCTAAGCAACTAGAGCATGAACTTCAATTGTATCGTAACAGGGTCGAAGCAAAAGAGGAACTGTTACACTTTTCCACGAATTTGTTGACTGTAAAGCCTTGTCAGGTTGTGCGTGTTGATGACCAGCTCAAACACGGGTGGGTTATAACAAGAATAAACTACTATGTTGTTGATGATGGCAATTTGTTAAATACCAAGGATACCAAGTCAGAGGTTATTAACAAGGTTTACGCTATTCCTAGTCAGACATGTTGTCTTCCACCCTTATTACCAAAGCCTCTCTTTTCCGGTGTCCACACGGCTAGAGTGATCGGTCCATGTGCCAATGATGTTTATACAGACGATGTCGGTCGAGTTAAAGTTAAATTTCATTGGGATCACGAACAGGCACCAATAGATGACATTATTTGGGTGAGGGTTGTACAGCCGTGGGCTGCAAATGGATCTGGGTGTGATTACACACCCAGAGTTGGGCAGGAGGTGTTGGTTAAATATGAAAACGGTGATTTAGATTGCCCTGTTATAATTGGCGCGGTTTATAATGGTAATAATAAAATGCCGTATTCAAATGCATCTCAAAAAAAAGTGTCTGCAATTAGCACGCTCGTTGATCAAGACACAAAGAGGATAAATTCAATTTATCTTGATCACACTCCAGGTAGTCAGAAATTTGAATACAATGCGGCTGGAGATTTAGAGCACCAGATTGAAGGTGACTACGATATTGAAACGAAAAGACATGCCTCTATATTGGCTGCAGGTAATAGTTTCTTGCGTGTGAATGGTGGTCTGTTTCAGCATACAGCAAAGCAGAAAATTATTTATAAATCCGGTTCTAGTGCGCTAGTCATACACCCCAATGGAATAGAATTGCAGGCAGATAAAGTCACCTTGAATGGTGGTGGGAAAGAGGTGTCTTTACCACCTTTGTTTGATAAACAAATTAAAAAAACGGCTTCATCCAATGCGATTTTGCATCGTGGTGTTGAGGTTTTGCAAACCATACGGGTGTCGCCTAAGTGGCGTAAAACGATTAATCAGAATGATGATACAGCTTTAGTCAATTTGATTCGCCTACCAAGAGGTTCATTGGGTTTTGATGCGCTGAGTGATATTGTTAATTCGGTTGTCCCATTTGGGCCAGGTGATGCGGATGGGAAAGTGATTCCCGAGACAGTCAATAGTTGGTGTGAATTAATTGAAAACGGGAAAATTCAGCAACAAATTAAGCAATCATTGATGCTGTCTGCAGCAGAAGATTGTCGTGATGGGTATATTTATGTTTTTGCTAAAGCTAAAGATGCACCTAATGAATTATATTCACAAGTGCGTTTATTTAAAGAGTACCAGGTAATCCACAATATTGACTTTGATAGAATGGGTATATATGAAATAGACCTGGCGGTTGAGTCAGGTCGTGATCATCGAGAGGAACTGTTGTTGCAAGTTGGGTCGGGTGCAAATACTGAGGCTATTGATATCGGTGATAATGCCGTCAAAGAGGGTGAAGAGAGTGGGCTTCAGGACGGTGAGTTAACGGATGATGAGGCAGTCACTAGAAGGGAATGTACTATTGAATTGCCTTATAATTATTTGATGGACGATGATGGTCATGTTCAAGGTTCGTTTGAGGTCTATGTTATTTTTTCTGATACTCAGTTGAGTTGGCCTCGAATTCAAAAATTGGGCGGGATGGATCCAAACGACAAGCGACTTAAATCCGAACTCTTAAGCGTTGCTCAATTGGAGCTAATTGAAGAAGTTCAAGCGCAATCGCCAGATCCGTATTTACAAAAGGCTCGTATGGGGGAGTCTCTACCTGCTGAGTTAATGACAAAAATATACTTACACCAATACGCTGGTAAAAAAATGTTGAAAAAGAGCAAGTTAAATGGCTCCTCTTCATCTTCGTCTTGGGATCAGTGCTCGCTCTTTCGTATTAGTGATGAGTTTGAATACCCCTGGCTTTTGCTAGATGATCCTGTTGGGCTGTTATTAAAGCTTAATCTAATTATTGATTATTTGCGACGGCAGCTGGTTTCTGTTGTGAATGAATTATCTGGTACAAAAAGTATTGAAATGAGAACGGCATTGCTGGCATACCAATTGTTCTATCGACTTCGGGCTAACCATATTGAGTCTGTCACAGATCCAGGTATGGTGTCTGATTCGATGAGTGATAAAGCTAAAGAGAGGGCGAAAAATTACGAGCGTATAGTTCAGGTTAGGGAGTATTTAAGCAAAACGAAATTGGAATATTATCTACATAAAAATAAACGTGACATGTTAAAAAGACTTATTCTCTATTTTCAAAGTCAAGCGTCTAAATTATATGACGCCTTTAATGTCTCGAAATCGCCATGGGGTAATAATCTTGAGCAGGTTATTATTGATCGTTTTGCGCAAAAAGGCGATCGATATGCCGCCGCTTTTAATGAACTATCAGGTTTATTTGATTTATGGTGTTTTGACCCTAATGATATCGACTCTGAGTTTGATACAGGGTACCTCCCTCCAAATAAATTGATACCTGAGATCACATATAATACTAGCTATATGGTTCCAGAGGTTCCCTCAATGCCAGTGATAACTGGCTATACTGAAATTATATATGAAAAGCATGATTTTCAAGTGCTTGAAAAAACCTACCGCTACATCGGAGATAGCCTGTCGCCTACTAGTGGGCAAAAGCCTACAGTTAAGGTGTATAAAGAACTCGATCCGCCGCCAGGTTATGCTTTTATTCATAAGCTGCTGACTTCCACTACGTTGGGTGGTATTGTGTTTCCTGATGCATCAGTAAAGGAGCCCGAATCACAATCAGCTTGTCATCAGTTTTATTTGAAGGCAAGCGGTCGATACAGTCCAGTTCAACTGAACCAGTTATCAGCACCAGAGGATGTCTCGCTAAATGAACCCGTTCTAGATTCCACACTGCTTTTGTCACCTTTGCATAAAGCTGAAAAAAAGATTTTCAAGAAAGGTCTGAAAGTGGTCGAGGTGTTTTTGAATTCAATGGCAACGAAAGTATTAAAGATGCGTGCCAAATATGCAAGTACTTCAAGCTTGTTACGGCGGATTATTGTTACCATGAATTGTGATAGCTACTGTATTAGTCGTCAGAGTATTAGGGTCGGTGGCAATCCTGATCCTTCTAATTTAATTGTCAATTACTCGCTTGAATCAGGTCGAATTAAATATAATCGATTTATACAACAGCAGGCTGAGGAAGCAGCGAGGATGCCTAAGGATTCTGTCTTTGTTCTCAAGAAGAGACAGCTGCTGCCAGATCAGGATCTCACGGAAGAAGACGGTGACTTCATGACATCGGATTATTCTGAAGTAACAACACGCATAAGAAAGCACGAGGATATTGTTACTCACCAAACTGATATCCTTTTAACAAAACATGGTCAGCAGTATGAAGAGGTGCTTTCTGTTGACGACTTCTATACACGTGGTCGATCCTGTCTTTCTTCGGCTGTTTTGCTTTTGTCTGTGTTTGATTTTAGTTCTGACTGCATGACATGCGGGATTCATTTGGATTGGATGACAGTTACGCACTTGGTGTTAGATGTTAGTGGTATTATTTCTGCAATTAGCAAAACGTCATTACTTTTGGAGAAAAGTTCCCCTCTTGCAGAAAAAGTGAATAACTATGTGAACGGTTATTATAAGGTTCTTGTGAAAAAGCATGCAAAAATCATTTCAGAATGTGAAGTTGGCTTAGGTGTTCTGGGTTTGGTCTCTGGTTTTTCGGCATTGATATCCAGTTATCAAGCGATGGTTTCAGGTTTTGCTAAAAACGATCCTGTGTTATCGGTAAGTCTTTCGTGTGGTTTTATGTCCAGCGCGGGATTTTTTATGACGTCGTCTGTTCGCTCTCTCAGTAAAATGTCAGGAAAACTTGCTGAGGGTGCGTCCGAATCGATTGCTAAAAAATCGCTACTCTCTGAAGGTGTTTCTTTACTTGGTTTAACTGTTCCAGTGTTGGATGTTATTGATCTTATTGCTTGGGTGTCATTAATTGTGAGTACTGTTTTAAGTTTCTTTAAGCGCACTGACTATCAAAATTGGGCGGCTAATTCATTATTTTCGAAAAAATCAAACGTAACGGTCGATGTCGATAAATCCTACTTGCAATTACTAACGTTGATCGATCAATCTAGTATGGTCATAAAGCCCAATACGACTGGAAACGCTTGTGTAATGACGTATGAGAGTACTGCTATTAATATGGTTAACGATTCGCGTCCTGTTTTGAATGCATCATTAGTCATAAATGAGTTATCACTATATGATTCAGAGTACCTGCTTTCAAATAATTTTGTTATGTTGCCAGTTAAATTGGACGCATTTACATTATATCAATCTGGACTGGTGCAAAACAATCCAAATTATAATTGCAGTTTGTCTCCATTGGGGAAGGGGGCTCATCTTGACCTATCCTCAAGTAGTCAAGCACTTACTCAGGCATTTGTTGATTACATAGCACTCCGCTCTGTATACGGTCGTGCCTATAAAGGCATGGCGAATAACATGATGATTCTCAGACCTGGCGGTGATTCATTATTATCAACTGTTAGTACCTTTATCGATGACTTTTTACGTGGAGCATCAAAGAGCATGGTTATTGCCTATGCTTCAACCTTGTTCTATGATGAAGATCGACAAAAGCTCCTTTCTATTCCAACCGAATTACCTAACGTCGATCACGAGAATTCAACAGTAGTGGAGGAGGTTAAATCGTATGCATGGAGTGTTGCTGAGTGTACTATGCAGCAATACAGCGAATCCAGTTTTATTTCCTCACACATGACGCAGTATGCTAAAGATTTCAAGCAACATGTCATGCAAGAATTTAGTCTTGTGCTATCTCAAGACAGGCTCAAAGATGTTGCGGATGAAGCAGTGCGTCAGTTTTCCGGGACAGTCTTTGCGTGTGATTTGAATAGTGATCAGATGGCTTCTTTTCTTGATAAAAAGCGGTTTTATCATCAGTAAGCATCAATTTTCATCTTATATGATGAATTTGTTCTTTTTTCAGTTGCATGAAAATTATTTTGTTTGCAACTAAGTGTTAATGTCTATGGTTTTTTTTAATGTTGTGTGTTTTTGATCCGTTTATCTGATGTTTATTGATTATTCTTGCGCGGAGAGAGCTTTAGTGCATGTCTTATGTTTTAATTTGAATGCTTAAAGCATGTATTTTATTTGTCTCGAATAACTGTTTGAGGCTTAGGTTAATCATTCTGTGGTGTTGTATTCTTGAATTTCCATTCAGGCAGGCTGAGTCAATGATTACCTTGAAGTGTCCACCTCCTGATTTCGCTCCGGCATGTCCTTCGTGTAGATGGCTCTCATTCTGCACTTCGAGGTGAGTGGGGGAGAACTCACTGGTTAAGATTGCTTTGATTCTATCGCGTGTTTCATCGTGTTTATTCACTTTTAGGTTCACTCTCTTTGGTTTTTACTTCCACCACCTCTTCAATGTGTTTCGATAGAAGTATGGACTGTATTATAATAAAAACCAGTGTAAGGGCAATGGTTCCAAAAAGTTTGAAATTGATCCACACGGTATCACTAGCAAGGTTAGCTATGATTAAATTTGCGCCGCCAAGAAGTAGAAAGAAAACAATCCAGGACCACGTCATTTTGTCCCAAATAGGCTGTGGCATACTAATTTTACTTTTCAACATAAGTTGAAGCGTGTTTTTTTTTCGCCACTGACCGATGATCATTATTACGGAAAATAACCAGTATAACGCAGTTGGTTTCATCTTTATGAATTCCTCGTCGCGCAAAAACACCGTGGCTCCACCAAGGATCATCACCAGTGCAAATGTGATGATGTGAATTTTCTCTAGTCGCCGTTTGATGAGCCAATAACCGGATACTTGCACAACGCTGGCTATCATCATGACTTTAGTCGCAATGATAAGGGCGTCGGCTTGCCCTCGATGCAGCATGAATGCGATAAATAATGCAATGATTGGAATGTAGTCGAATAAAATTTGCATAAAATTCCTGACGTTGGGTTCAAAATTGTTTATAATTAAAACTGCAAAAAACACTAAGGCTCTGATTGCATGTCCAATATTATATCGATACACAGTAAAAATCCACAAGTACGAAAAATTAATCAAGTGAAGGATGTGCTTCTTTCTGGTGGTGTGGTCGTCTACCCTACGGATTCTGGCTACGCACTTGGTTGCTTGCCTGGTTTTAAATCGGCTCTGCAGCGAATTCGTCGTATTCGCGATCTAGATAAAAGGCACTTGTTTACCTTGTTGTGCCCGCATATATCTATGGTGGCTCAGTTTTCAGTGATGTCGACACCGGCTTTTCGTTTGATTAAACGGCACACACCGGGTCCTTATACCTTCATACTACTTGCCTCAAAAGACGTGCCTAAAACGCTGTTGCCGCATAAGCAAAATACCATTGGTATTCGCTTGCCGTCACATCCAGTGATGCTCTCTCTTTTAGAAGAGCTAGATACCCCTTTACTTAATGTGAGCTTGGTTTTACCGACGAGTAACGATGATACTAGTGGTGACGAAGAGTTTTCTGTTCCACTTGTGGCTGCTTCTAATATTGAAGAAGTCGAGGATTTGCTACTTGACTCTGTCGATATGATTATTGATAGTGGGTTTTGTTTAGCTGAGGCAACGTCAATAATCGATTTGAGCCAAGATGAGCCGGTTGTGCTAAGGCAAGGTCAGGGTGATGTTTCTCAATTTCTTTGAGCCAACTTGTCATTAATTTCCTCTAGCTTAAAACCTAAAGTTAATTTGGTCATGTTGTCGAGTCTCACGATAGGGTCATTGTTCATGTTTTCTAGAATGAACTGGTTCAATTTGATCGTGCATGCTTTAGTCTCTTTCCAATTGATCGTCTTTGGTTTTTTCCCCGGTTTTTTTTCTATTGCGATTTTATAGATTTGGTTGATGGAGTCCATTGCCTCTTTATGTGTCTGATGATCAAGCGCTGGTTCTCTCGATAGTAACATGGTAAAGTCACTTTTCTTGCTTGGATTGTCTCCAACAAGTATTACATTTGGTTCTTCAAGTCGCTGCCCAGTATTTTCACATAAGTTATTATTTCCCTGTGCGCGACTGTGTTCACTGTGACAACGCATCGAGTGTGTGTTGCCCTCATCTTTCATCCATGATGCATGAAAATTTAGGTCGATGAACATGGGCTTCATCTTATCAATTAACCAGCCAAGACTCATATTATGCAAGCTTAGCAGCCAGTGGTTTTCTTTTTGTGTGCTTGTTTTGATTGGTAATGTGTATATTTTTTTGTTTCCATTTTCGGTGATGCAAAATCGAGTAAAATCGTAAGGGTAATTCTTATCATCTTTAGAGTCGCCTTCAGTGAGTAGTTGTGCTTCGCATTGACATGTGGGCATTGCCCAGTGGGTATGAAACGCTGATAAGTACCATAATCCTTTTGTTTCCTCATATACTTCCTGGTAAGTTTGAGTAGCGTTTTCTTGGTTAGTGTCGGCATACGCCAGATTTAAAATAGGCGCAAAACAAACTGAGAGACAAAATAATTTAATCTGATTCCCTGCCATAACGTTATCTCCGATTGCATGATTATTCCGTGCGCGGATTATAGGCAGCAATTCACTTTTGTCTACCATTTTTAAAAAAAAATAATCAATTAAACCTTTTATAGGTGAAAGCTTGAGATCTTTGGTGGCTTATCAGTTACGATTTAATGGTTAGTCCAAATTTCTAGCTGCTGCGTAACCATCAATGTGTCATCGTATGACATGCTTAACTCTAGATCATACAAGCTTTCTTGCACGAAAGTATTAAGTGTATCTATACATTGCAGGTAACCATCGCTACTTGTTCTCTTTTCCATGTTTTTTTTCATGTTTGGTAGGATTTTTTTGTTTGTGGTCGCTGGATCATAGATTTTTTCAATAGTATCTAATGCTTGCTCCGAGTTCGTGGGAAATGGTGTCCTGGAGAGAAGCATGGTGAAGTCACTTTTCTTGCTCGGATTGTCACCCACTAAGATTAACTCAGGTGTGAAATTCTGATTCCCGATATTCATTCCTTCTTGGTTACAAATAGCCTCGCTATGTTCGTTAAGACACTTCATGTTACGCATGCCGTCACTCTCGGGGCCCCACGAAACTAAAAAGTTCAAATCAATACCTTGAGGGGCTATTTTCTGTATTGCTTTTGGTAGTGTCTCAACAAATTCAGCGATGCTGATAATCCAATGATTTTCTCTCTCTTGCCAATCTGTTTCTTCAAAATTAGAGGTGTCTGTCATGACTGGGTAGGTGTACAGTTTGGTCGGCTGGTTTGTTCTCAATATGGTTGTTGCTGCACGTCTGTAAACACTGTTTGATTTAGAGACTCCTGCTTCGTTGACACAGAAACGGGCGTAACGAAAAGGGTGGTCTTCTTTCGTTGTTTCGTCTATGTTATCGTAAAGCAGCTGTGCTTCGCACGAGCAGGATGGTACGGCAAAATGCACGTGGTAGGTCTCTGCGTACCAGAGGCCCTTGACCGTATCATAGAGTTCGGTATCTTTTGTGTTGCTTTGCGCGTGGCTGACGCTGTAACCCATCAAGCAGCTTAGAATGACTGCGAGCTTCACGTGTTTCATTAGTTGGATCATCTGTCTTCCTCCTCTCGCTCTTACTTTTTGTGCATTTATTAATCATTATAGACAATGGCATGCGCTTTTCCACTTTTTGTCGTGTATTTTTCAAATTGATTATCAATAACTTAATCGTTTTTTGTCGTTTTTATTCATGTCTCGCGTTTTAACTCACCGAAAACCATAGATTTATGGCGTTATTCCTACTAAGTCATTGATAATACTGTTCTTGAATTTTTAGAATCTCAAGAATTTTATGTGTTGCAAATGGAAATTGTGTTGGGCTTCCGGTATGATGGTTTCGTATTGAACTTGCCTCGGGAATGACGAGTTCAAAGCTTAGAGGAACTAATATGACTGAAGTGGCCACAGCTGAGCCCCAAATAGCACCAAGCATGCTGTCTTTTTCAATTAAAGTGCTTGGGGAGGAAGTGAAAGAACTGCCTAAAGATCTTTACATTCCACCCAAAGCGTTAAAAGTGTTTTTAGAAGCGTTTGAAGGACCGCTTGATCTTTTGCTTTACCTAATCAGAAGACAAAACATAGATATACTTAATATTCCAATTGCCAGTATCACGGTGCAATACACACAATATGTTGACATGATGCGTGAGTTGCAGATTGACCTGGCGGCGGAATATTTGGTCATGGCGGCCATGCTGGCTGAAATCAAGTCCAGGTTATTACTGCCCAAACCTAAAATTTGTGAAGATGAGGAGGGCGAAGACCCACGGGCTGAGCTGATTCGACGGTTGCAGGAGTACGAGCGCTTCAAGCAAGCTGCTGATGATTTGAATTCGCTAAATCGCGAAGAGCGAGACACTTTTTCGATAGTGGTTGAGCCACCTGAAATGAAAATAGACACACCACAGCCTGACGTTTCACTCGATCAGATTTTAGAGGCATTTAAAGACGTGCTAAAGCGAGCGCGACTTAATGCTCAGCACACAGTGACTCGAGAAGTGCTTTCTATTCGTGAGCGGATGACGATTGTGCTCGACTCATTGGGTGCAGAAGAATTTACGCCATTCTACAATTTTTTCGATGTTAACGAAGGTCGCATGGGAGTCGTGGTAACGCTTATTGCTATATTGGAGCTGTTGCGACAAAAAGTGATTGATTTTGTTCAACACGAGGCTTTTGCGCCTATTTACGTTAAAAGAAAACCGATTCAAGTTGAGGGGTAAGAATCTATGAGTAACATTAACCTTAAATCGATACTGGAAGCTGCCATTCTGGCCTCGCCAGATCCCTTGTCGTTAGACAAAATGAAATCATTGTTTCTTGATAGTGAGCTTCCCTCTAAAGAAGATTTTATTGCTACATTAGAGGAATTAAAATCCGATTATTCTGACCGTGGCGTTGAGCTGATCGAAGTGGCTAGCGGCTTTCGCTTTCAAGCAAAGTCAGATTTCTCGCAATGGTTACAGCGCTTGTGGCAGCAACGCCCGCCGCGTTATTCACGTGCTTTGTTCGAAACATTGGCTCTGATCGCTTACAAGCAGCCTTTAACACGCAGTGAGATTGAAGAAGTGCGGGGAGTGGCTGTTAGTAGTCAGATTGTCAAGACGCTTATTGATCGAGAGTGGGTACGCGTTGTGGGGCATCGCGATTTACCAGGAAAGCCGGCTTTGCTGGCAACCACTAAAAGTTTCCTGGACTATTTTAATTTAAAAAAACTGACTGACCTACCTCCTTTATCAGAGCTGATGAATTTTGATGAATTAGAGAAACAGCTCGGTAGCGCATTGCCTGAGGGTATGAAAGTCGAAACGACTGGCGAGACCAACCAGCAAGAACTGTCGCTGACTGATTCGGCCGATGTTGATTCGGGGGAAGATGATTTAGGTTCGCCGTGCCAATCATCAGAAGCTGAAGAAGTGCATCAGGTCGAAGACACTCAGGAAATGCCTCAGACGGAAGCGCAGGACGCCTCTCCTGAGCAAGAAATTGATTCCATCGCATTGGAGGCGGAGCCAGTATCGCAGGTTGATGAACCATCAGGCAATTCTGCTGAGGCGATTTGCCAATCATCAGAAGCTGAAGAAGCGCATCAGGCCGAAGACACTCAGGAAATACCTGAGACTGAACCACAAAACGCTTCTGCTGAGAAAGAAATTGATTCCATCGCATTGGAGGCGGAGCCAGTATCGCAGGTTGATGAACCATCAGGTAATTCTGCTGATACCATTATTGAAGAGGCTTTAGAAACTGTCTAACGGTTTAACAGCTAGCATACGTTTTGGTTTGGTTATTTTTTATATGTAATTTTAGATTGTGCCCGCGCAAGGGTTTCCGTATTTTTATAAACAGGGGTTAGTAATGATGAAGAAAGAACGAATTCAAAAGGTTTTGGCTCGACTCGGAGTCGCTTCTAGGCGAGAAGTCGAACGCATGATTAGTGATGGTGTGATCAAGGTGAACAACAAGCTCGCGACATTGGGGCAGCCGATTGATGGCACGGACAAGGTTTTTGTCAAAGGTAAGCGTATAAAGTTGAATGTCGATCAACCAACGCGTTTTTTGATCTACAATAAACCAGAGGGTGAGATTGTAACTCGCCAAGACCCGGATGGGCGACCGTCTGTATTTGATTCATTGCCGCGTTTAAACACTGGGCGCTGGATCAACATAGGTCGGTTGGATTTTAACACCTCCGGGTTGCTATTGTTTACCAATAATGGTGACTATGCTCATCGGCTTATGCATCCGTCTAAACACTTGGAGAGGGAGTATGCTGTGCGAGTCTTTGGTCAGGTCACACCTGAGGTTATACAGCGCCTGGTTAACGGGGTTAAACTGGAAGACGGGTTGTCTCGTTTCGAGGACGTGGTAGCAGCAGATACCAAGGGGTCTAACCGTTGGTTTAATGTTGTTATTATGCAAGGCAAGAATAGAATTGTTCGTCGGTTGTGGGAATCACAAGATTGTCAGGTCTCCCGTTTGAAGCGCCTACGATTTGGGCCGATTACCATGCCAAGAGGTTTGCTTGTGGGGCGTTTCACGGAGCTAACTGGTTTAATAAAAACTCAATTGGTCGAGCTTTGCGAGCAAGGTACGATAGATAAGTAGACGCAATGACACTCAACGTGTAACTAGACCTGCGCTTGGAATTATTGTACTTTGTACAAGGCTCGCTACAGCGGTGGCAATTCGGATTTCCATGTTGTAATATTGAGTTTAGATAAGGTTTTTATCATCATGACACATGGGAGTGTGCAAAATGCCAGGTTCATTATTTTATCGTTTGCGTTGCTGTTTAGGGCTGTTTGGATTAACTCTATTTGTCGCATCTGCTGCATTTGCGTCTGCTGCTGGTAACACTTCTGCTGTCACACGTGCATCTGATTTAAAAAACTTGGATCCGCATATGTGTGTCTTGTTTTTTAATAAAACCAATTACTACGATGTGCAAAAAGAAGAGGGTAACCTCGTTGTTAAGCCAAACCCTGTGAGTTTGGAGCCTACGAATAATGAGTATTACAATGTCAATGGCAAGGACTCTGTGTTAAAAAAAGTTTTTTCAAATGCGAAATTAGATCAAACTGTAAAATGCAATAAGATGAGACAGCTGATGCGTGGAAAGGTATTTAGTTGGTGGAACACGGATGATTGCACCAATTACAACTATCTGTGCATAAATCAGCCTCGCTCATTTGCCTGTGTTATAAATGTCTCATCAAAGAGTATGTGTGAGCAGGTCAGCAAGAAAGTCAGTCGTTATTTTTCGCAGACTCGCGAGAAAGTGTTAAGCTGCATGGATGAGCACAGTTGCTCAGTACATTCTATCCCAGGAAGGCTACCTAGAGATAAGCAAGATTTTTATGTTGGCCCAGCTTGGTTAGATTTATCTAAATCCATGAGAGTGGCTTCATTGAAACAAAACGCCCCGGTTTCGTGATTGGTAGTGTTAACGCGCTCTCGCTTACTCAGGTTTTGGTTCGCATTTAATCCTGAACGGGGATGGGTGAAACGTGTTATCCGGTGTCGGGTTCAGGGGTAATTTCTCCAGCATAACCCGAGCGGCGGGAAGGCCCCCTGGCAGACTTAGGGTGTCGAGTAGTGCTTCTTCAGTCATATCATGCCCATATGCAATGGGTAAAAGGTTATACAAGCTATCAACGGCGGTTCTCATTGCGCCGAGATAGCCTGCAAGCGCAATATTATTTTGACTGGTTAAGTCTTTATTTTTCTCTTCTATTCTATTTAATTCTGCTTGCGCGGTTTCTTTTAGAGCTTGAATACAAATGTAATCTATTAATATCTGCTGCTGTATCTCTTTATTTGCTTTATTGTCAGAGTTGGTGGGGCGGGGCTTGTATTGGTTTCTGTCAGGCCGTTTTGTTGTCGTTTTTTTTTCATCGACTTTTTTTGTTGGTTTCGGTTTTGCGGCAGGAAGTTGGGTTTCAACGGGTCTAATTTGCGGTGGTCTTTTGGCGTTTGTTCCCATAGTTTTCTCCTGCTTCAAAATTAGATTATATTTTACAAAAGAATAAAATATAAGTAAATAGATTTATGTTCTTTATAGGAGAACTAGTTGTTGTTTGGAAGCGTCCCTTTTTCACTTATAGACCTTGTTAAGTTTATGAACTATAATGAAAACTGGATTTGTTTTTGGATTTTTGTAAGGAGTGGGAATGGAAGGTTTTTCGTCTGGTTTAGTCATCCTAGTGGTTGTTCTGGGCCTTATTCTCGTTTTAGCCGTGTTTTTAGTTCAGCTTTATAACAGTTTAGTTCGACTCAAAAATAATGTGAAAGAAAATTGGTCTAATATCGACGTTTTGTTAAAGCAGCGTCACGATGAGTTACCCAAATTGGTTTCTTCGTGTAAGCACTACATGCAGCATGAAAGAGGTACGCTGGAAAGCGTTACTCAAGCTAGAGCGCAGGTCGAGAGTGCGCGGCAGTCTGGAAATGCCGAGCAGGTTGGTGTTGCTGAAACGGCGTTGAGGCGGTCAATCGGTGGGTTATTTGCAGTGGCAGAAAATTACCCTGACCTCAAGGCAGACGCTTCTTTTTCTAAATTGCAACAACGAATAAGTGGCTTGGAAAATCAAATTGCCGATCGCAGAGAGTTATACAACGACAGCGTAAACTTGAACAACACTCGAATAGAGCAATTTCCTGCCGTTGTGTTTGCTGGTATGTTTGGTTTTAAAGCGTTTGATTTATTAAAGTTCTCAGAAGCTGAAACTGCTGATGTTAAATTGGATGATTTATTCGATAACTGATGTTTCGATGGTGTTTTTTTAAGGAGTGTGGATGCACGAAATGCTGTTTTTTACGAGGCACACATCAAGCTCTGATTTTCTAGTCATAGTGGGTTTATTGTTGGTTGCAGTTGGCACGTCTTTTTACTACTTTGTGAAAAATAGAAAGCTCGCACTCATCATATCTGATACTCCAACCTCAAAAATCCGATCCGCGTCTCAAGGGTATGTTGAAATTAAAGGGGTTATTCAACCACTATCTGAGCCCTTAATCGCGCCGTTAACCAAGAAACCTTGCTGCTGGTACTCCTATGTCATCGAAGAAAAGCAGATTCAACGGATCGGTAATCGAAACGATGTGGAGTGGGTGGTAATTGATCATCATTCCAGTCATCATTTTTTCTATTTAAAAGACGAAACCGGATTGTTGGCTGTTTACCCATTGGGGGCAGAGGTGATGACTTCAATAAAAGATCGCTGGTTTGATTCCACTTTGACGCCAGCTGCCACTCTGCTTGGTCAATCTGTTTTTGAAAAACTAAGATTTACATTGAGTGGTACGTCATATCGGTTTACTGAGCGCAGACTTGAAGTAGGTCAGTCACTGGTTGCCCTGGGTTTTTTTCACACTTTTCAATTAGAAGAAAGTCCTTTCAGTTTATCTTGGGTGAACAATAATCATAACGATGTCATCAATAAGAAGAAGAAAAAACTGTCTAAGCACCCAAAGTTAGTTGAGATCGTTGATTTATTAACTCTGAACTTGTCCGATAAATCAGAGAGTAAAAAAGAATGGCAGCAAGTGTGTGAAGGTGCGCAGCAGTCTGCCAAAGATAAATCCGTTGTTAATTTGCTTCACAAGAAAGAGCGTCCGATGATCTTGTCTAATTTTTCAGAGAACAGATTAGTTAGTAAGTATAAGTGGTTGTCATTTTTTAGTGGCCTGGGTTTTATTGTATCACTTGCTTTGTTAACGGTAGCTTTGCTAGGAAAATTGCATTAGGAGGAACTATGGGATTTGTTTTATTTATTTTGTTTATCTTGCTTGTTGCTGTAGGTACTGTCTTTTTGTTAGGTGTTTGGAGCACAATTAGATCGACTCATAACGAGACAATGCAAACTTGGGAAACGATCAAGGATTCGTGTCGAAAACGCTGTGACGTTGTCCCAGATTATATTAATTGCTGCAAGGTGTTTCTAACCAATGAGGCTGGCGCTGTTGAGAATTTAAAGGCGTCCAATAATCAATTGATGGAAGCAATTGAGCATAATGATCGGGCTCAAGTGGAAAAGTCGGTCAATTTGTTTGAGAAAAGTTTTTCTCAGGTGACTGAGTTAGCGTTAAAAATTCAAAAATTGAAGGCAACTAAGGCGCATGTTGATTTGTTAAAAAACTTATCGCAATTAACTCAAAATCTAAACGATTTAGTTGTAAAATACAATAAGCAAGTGCGTTCATACAATCAGTATGCCGATCGTTTCCCGGGCGCTTTGTTTATACCCTATCTGCCTAAGTACGCGAAAATACAAGCTTTTAATTTGACTGGGGCTGAGGCGGATGCGAGCCAACAAAAACAAAGCGCCGCTAAGCCCGCAGGTAACACTGCGAAGGCAAGTTAGACGGTTGTTTTCTTGTATTTTGAACCATTTTAATGATAGCATCTTGCCATGATTGTACTTGGTATTGAAACTTCTTGTGATGAAACGGCTGTTGCTTTATATGGCGACAACGGTTTGTTGTCGCATCGTGTTTTTAGTCAAATTCCTGCACATCAGATTTATGGGGGCGTGGTTCCCGAGGTAGCTGCACGTGATCATGTGGTAAAACTGCTTCCATTAATTGATGGTGCTCTTTGTGATGCTGGCGTGAGTACTCAGGACTTATCTGCCGTGGCTTACACCGTTGGACCAGGCTTGGTTGGCGCGTTAATGGTTGGGGCTTCTATGGGTTGTGCTTTGGCTTATGCCTTAAAAATACCGGCGATAGAAATTCATCATATGGAAGCACACCTGATGGCGGTGATGATGGAGCAGGAGTCACCCGAGTACCCTTTTTTGGCTTTATTGGTATCTGGTGGTCATTCGTTGTTAGTGCAGGTGGAGTCGTTTGGGCGTTATCAAATTTTAGGGCAAAGCGTTGATGATGCCGTTGGTGAAGCGTTTGATAAAACTGCCAAACTGTTGGGCCTGGATTACCCGGGTGGGCCTGCACTAGCTAAATTAGCAGAAGTGGGGACACCGGGGCGCTTTCGTTTTCCAAGGCCGATGGCGAATAAACCCGGGTTGAATTTCAGTTTTAGCGGCCTGAAAACAGCGGTTGCAAATAAAATGGCGTCGTTTAAGGCGGCCTCAAAGCAAGATAAAAGTGATATTGCATACGCGTTTCAAGAAGCCGCAGTTGATACATTGTTAACTAAGCTTAAACTGGCTTTGGAGCAGACTGGGTTGAATCAGGTTGCCGTCGTGGGTGGTGTCAGCGCCAATCAGCATCTGCGTGAGCGCTGCCATGCGTTACTGGATTCCTTTGGTGGCAAGGTTTATTTTCCCCGTTTAGAGTGGTGTACTGATAATGGTGCCATGGTTGCTTTTACAGGTTACCAGCGTTGCAAGTTATCAGCGAGGGACAATTTGCGTATTCGTGTTAAAGCGCGTTGGCCAATTGATTCACTTTAAACTTTGTTTTCATTACCGTCTTTGAGTTTTTGTATATTTTCACGATGAGCCCATATCACCAACCCGCCAGCCACAAGGGTAGGAAAGAATGCGCCGCCATTAGGGTCGCCATGTAAAACCAGGGCCAGTGAAATAATCAGGCTGACCATTACCCCAACTAAAGAAGAAATTGATGCAATACGAAATAAAAGCATTAGGCAAAGCCAACTGATTATGCCCGCGATCGCGGCTAAAAAATGAATGCCAAGCAAGCTACCAAAGAAAGCAGCCACACCTTTTCCCCCGTTGAATCGAAACCAGATTGGAAACAGGTGGCCAATAACCACAGCTATGGCGCCCATGCCGATGATAGAGTATTGCGGCGTTGTTTTAAAGAAAATGAGATACTTGATAATCAGGATAGCCACTAAGCCTTTTGCCATGTCGGATAACAGTGCGATAACACCTTTTTTAACGCCTGCCAGACGAATGACATTACTGGCGCCCGGGTTCTTTGAGCCGTGTTTTCTAGGGTCGGGGTAGTCTAAAAACCGTGATAAAATGACTGCGAATAAGCAGGAGCCTAGCAAATAGCCAGTCAGGCAAGCGTAGAGAATTGTCATAATGATCCTTGCTAATAACGTTATTCGATTATAACGAATTTTTGCGGTTTTACCAATGGTTTACGTGGCGGTGCTGGTGTGTTTTAAGGCTTTAGTGGTGATTTTTGCAATTTGGTTTTATTTTATATCTAGGTCCTGTTTATCTTAAGACATTCTCATTTGTTGAATGTGGTTGTTACCTTATTTTGGTAGTTGATACAGGGACTTACACAGTTTCAGTGCGTGAATAACACTGGTTCGTTGATTTAGTTAACAAATCGCTTAGAAATTCTGATTTTTAATGTTTTTTTTACTATAACCGGTGTGTCTTTTTATTTAGTTGAGTAAATTGGGGGAAGGCTATGAAAAAAGATATGTTGTACCTGGTGTTTGGTCTCATGTTGAGTGTATCTAATGGGGCAATGGCTGAAAAAAAAAACATGTTATGACCCAGACACAGGGAAAAAAAATGTTGATACGCAATACATTGTTCCTGAAAATGCCCACTGTTGTGAAATTAGTTGCAAAGGGCAGGGTCGAGGTGGTGAGCCTGATTCTTTTATGGATTTTTTCACAGACTTCACTGAATACATGAAAGTTAGATGTAATTCAACCCAACAAAACTATCGTTGTACATACAAAGGGGCTCTGTGGTAGCGCTCAATTGACAAATGTATAGAGTGGAAATACGATGAGAATTTGAAAAAATGCAAATCATTTATTGACAAATAATTTCGTATCATTAATTTTGTAACGGAGTGAGTGCGTACTGTACGTGCCAACAGGTTTAACCCTCGGTATACCGGTTGGTCTTGTTGAATTTTAACAATGAATGTTGTTGTGTCGTTTAAGTAAAATATTCACATGAGGCGGTGATTACCAGTACCATGTGAATTATTAAACGGCCAACACGTTATGACTCCTTGATAAAGTGATCCCGATAGAAACGCAGTTCATCAATGGAGTCTCTGATGTCATCCAGCGCCCGGTGACGCGAATGCTTCGTTGTTTGTTCTGCTACCGAAGGCGCCCAGCGCTGAGCAAGAATTTTGAGCGTGCTCACATCGAGGTTGCGATAATGAAAATACTGTTCTAATTGCGGCATGAAGTTAGCTAAAAAACGCCGGTCTTGGCAAATACTATTACCACACATCGGTGATTCACCAGCAGGCACCCATTGTGAAAGAAAATCGATTGTAGCCGCTTCTGCTTGTGCTTCTGTGGTTGTGCTTTTTTGCACTCGATCAACCAAGCCCGATGCGTTATGGTGCTGTGTGTTCCAGGCGTCCATGGCGGCTAATCTTTCATCGGTTTGGTGAATAGCAAAGACCGGGCCTTCTGCGAGTGTGTTCAGATCCGTGTCTGTGACGATGGTCGCAATTTCAATGATGCGATCACTGTGGGGTTGTAGGCCCGTCATCTCTAGGTCGATCCAGATCAGGTTGGTGGATTTGCATTTGATGTCCATATTCGCGTTCCTTGTGAGGTTAAGTTGGCTGATTGATGATTCCATTCGGGACGTGGGCTGCGGCAACCAGAGTACTGGCTGATTCACAGTGATGTCGCTGGTCGTCAAAAAACAAGTCAGCGCCAAACGCATCTAAAAATGCTGCTTTATTAAGCCCGCCTAGAAATACCGCCTCATCGACACGCACATTCCAGTTACGTAATGTGCGAATGACGCGCTCGTGTGCCGGCGCTTCTCTGGCGGTCACTAACGCTGTTTTTATTGGGCACTCATCCATATCAAAGCGTCGCTGTAATTGGTGTAGCGCCTGAAGGAATGATTGAAAAGGGCCAACATTCAGCGGGGTTTTTGCCTTATTGGCTTCGCTTTGATGAAAGGCATCAATGCCTTCCTTCTGAAAAACCTGTTCTGCTTCATCCGAAAATATCACCGCGTCACCATCAAAGGCAATACGAAGTTTGTCGTCGCGCGATTGTGATTGCGATGACGGTAAAATAGTGGCGGCAGCACAGCCTGCTTGTAATGCACTTTCGACATCGCTGGCATTGGCTGATAAGAACAACTGCGCGCCAAACGCCTGGATGTACTTATAACGATTTCCGCCATTGGTAAAAGCGGCTCTGGTGATATCCAGGCCGTAATGCTCGATACTATTAAAAATTCGTAGCCCAGTGTCGGCGTTATTACGTGACAGTAAGATGACTTCGACTAATTCACCGTATTGGTTCATATTGAGGAATTTATTCACCATATTGAAAGCGACACCCGGCTTTAGGATGTCGTTTTCGTGGGCGATTTGGTATTCGGTGTACTTTTCGATTCCGTCTTTCTCAAAGATGCTATTGCTTTCATTTAGGTCAAATAGAGCTCTTGATGATATGGCAACAACAAGTCGGTGTGATATGTCTTCTGGCATTTGGGATTCTCGCATTATGTTACATAATGCCGATTATACTTAATTTGCAAATAAATGCACTCTGTTGGTGCATGAAATTGTCAGTTTTACTACCGTACAACCGTGTTATTTCTCTGTAAGTAATTGTTTAGTAGTTATGTATTATCTTGATCGGGTCTAACTTCTCGATTTAAAAAGTCGACAACATGCTTCATCATATTATCGAAATCGGGGTTGTACCAGTAAAACTGGTGGTTGTCAGGTTGACTTGAGCTGTCTGGCAATTGATTTTTCTCCTTCGTTGTATCGCATGTATGAAACGACGCGTATTCGTTATCTTTATTCTTAGTTGCGCACCCCTTGACTCTTCCATTCACACCAAGGTACTTGTTGTCTTTACTCACCGTAAGCTCAGTGGGGAGGCGCAAAGTTTTAATAATTCGTGTGTTCTTTTCTTTGAGACCTTTGGTTAGCCAAGTATCAGTGGTGTTTTTAATTAACTCTGTTATATTGTTTCTATCAGAAGTGTATATCAGGAATGGGTGTATCAGTGTGTGTTGATAAAGCCAAGTGATATTGTCCCGAGTGAGTTTACGATATTTTTTGCCCAAAAAGTCATCGTACTGAAGTGTGGTGAAAACAGGCTGTCTAACTTTACCACTGTGTTTGATTTGTCTATCTATCTGATCTTTTGATACGGTTTTTTGATAAACATCATTAAATGAAAGGCTATCATACTCGGCATAATTACTTTCATTTGTGCGAATAAACCATGGCCTAATGTGGCGAAGCCATTTAGCATTCTTCCATGAGGCACGGGTCACAATGCTTGGCTGGAATAGCACTAGTGCTCTGATTTGATCTGGATGCTTTAATGCAGCGAGTAGCGCAATTCGAGCGCTATCATATTCAGACATTACTACTAGTGGTCTATTTGGGTATGTAGTATGTATTCTGTTTATAGCGTAATTGACTTCGTTGTTCCAAGTTTCTGCACGTGTGGTTAAAAGATCTCCCGGCCTAGTGCCAGAACCGGTAAGCATTAAAGCGTAGGTTGTAACGCAGTACTTTTGTAAGTTCTTTGACATGTCCTGCAGTGAATTACTTGCACGTAAAGGCGATGAGAAGGTCAGGGCTATGATCGGTTTGTATTGACTACAATTCTTTCCCTCCAGGATATACGGCGCATTAAGTTGCATAATCAGGTCATGATCTTGTGGATTGTTGTGATAATGGATATTATATTTTTTGATTAGCTCTTTTTTATAATCAATGTATGAACTGAATGGCGTGTTTTCAGGTAAATCAAAATTACTATTGTATCCTGATGCGTGTAAATAAGGGTTCGACGCCAAGGCGATATTACAAAATAGAATCGTCAACGCAAGCCAAATACGTTTTTTCATTACAGTATGGAATAAATTAGTGTGTTTCATCATATGAGCTCAATCCATTGTTGCCATATTTCTATTGTACTAGTAATAAGTAACGTAGAAAAGAAATTAAAACATAAACAATCATTAAGGGTTAAAATGAAAGCTGTTGCAAGAGCAAGTTGTATTGTTACTTATAACAAACGATGATCGTAAGACGGAGCTAATATATTATTAGTGATTGAAAGCGATTGCTCTAAATTTTGATATTATCGCATCGCTAAGTTAACCGTCACGAGCGCTGATTGAGTGCCGATATCAAAGTCCGGCTTAATCTCACACCCTTCACCAAACTGTGCCAGATGGCAAATTTGATTCGTTTTAGACAATAGATTTATCACTGGCTCTAATTTCAATGATTGAAATACAGTTGACATGAATTGTTGTAAATTATTCGCTAATTCAAGTGGCGTGCTCTTATTCGCCTTCAGCTGGTGTGTATTAAATTTTTCATACTTTAAGTTAGATTTGGTGAATATCGTGGGGTCAATCTCTATAATTGGTATCATTGCTAGATTATAGGGGTCAGCAAATGAATAAACAGGCATCGTGCTATTGTTTGCGTGTCCAGAGGTACTTATGATTAGCATAAAAAGGCTCAAAGCAGCAGAGATTATTGTTTGTTTCATATCACGATACCTTCTTTATAAAATCGAACTGAGTATAGTTCGCTTTTTTGTGTTTGCAAGTTTTTTTCAACAAAAGAGGGGGTGTTTCTAATGCGGAATGATTTCTTAATTAAAAACAATTGGTTGAGTGCCGTGGGTGTTTGTTTTAATTGCGCAGTTAACGTCGACTATCATTGATTATTACCTGCATTGACCAGTGAATATCCAGGCGCAAGGTCGATGATTTTTTTATTGCCTAATATGGTAAACTTGCGTCACAACTCTAGTACTATTGTCGTTCTATTACTATGCATGTTGCCGTTGGCCGCACTTGATTAATCCAGTACGTCAGTAGCAACGTGGTAATCGGGGTCTTCGATGACATTAATATCAACCATGCTGCCCGCTCTTCCAAGCAGTAATCTGCATTCAGAACTAAGGTGTTTAAGGTGTAGCTCTTTATTTTGTTTACTGTATAGCTCGGTCACATAGACGATAGCATCAATGGCTGAGTGATCCATAACACGTGAATACTTGAAATCAATAATCACTTTTCTTGGATCCTGCTGAGCTGAAAATAGTTTTTTAAAAGTGGTTGAGGATCCGAAGAAAAGGGGCCCATGAACGACGTACAATTTGCTGTGATCTTCAAGCACACTCTCTTCCGCGTGTATGTTTTTCGCTGTTTGCCAAGCAAACACTAGAGCGGCTAATATAACGCCAACCACGACGGCAGTGGCTAAGTTTGTTACCACGGTTGTTGCGGTTACGACGATGATGATAAGTGCGTCATGAGGTGGTATTTTTCGTATGAATTTAAATGTTGCCCACTCGAATGTTTCTATGACGACCATGAACATCACTCCTACTAGCGCTGCCAATGGTATCATTTCTATGTAGTTCCATAATAACAAAATAAAGATTAATAAAAAAACACCGGCCACGATGCCTGATAATCGTCCACGTCCGCCTGACGTGATATTAATCATACTCTGTCCAATCATGGCACAGCCTCCCATGCTTTGAAAGCAACCCGAAAGAATGTTACCTGCTCCTTGAGCGATGCACTCCCGATTTCCTTTCCCGTGTGTATTGGTTCTTTCATCAATCAGTGATAGTGTCATTAATGATTCTGAAAGACCAATGATAGCAAGTATCATGGCGTACGGTAGGATGACCGAAAATGTAGACCAATTTAAAGTCACACGAGGTAATGAAAACGGTGGGAAGTGAGCTGAAACCTGAGCCCCTGACATCATGTCCTTAACCAGGTGTGTGTTGACATTGCCGATGATAACAATGCAGGTAACGACAATAATAGCGGTTAAGGCAGCTGGGATTTTTTTTGTTATTTTAGGTAAGAAATGCGTGATTGCCATGGCAATAAGCACCAGACTGATCATGGTATAAAGCGATTTTCCATGCAACCAATGCGTTGGTTGGCTTGGTGTTGGTAAAGTTGAAAATTGATGTAATTGAGCTAGAAAGATAACAATTGCCAGCCCATTCACAAAACCGACCATCACGGACTTAGGTAGCATGCGGATACATTTCCCAAGACGTAAGATACCAGCTAGGATTTGAATGACGCCGGTTAAAATAACGGTTGCAAAAAGAAACGATAAATTATATTGGCTTACTAGCGAGACCATAACAACAGCCATGGATCCGGTTGCGCCAGAAATCATGCCAGGCCTACCGCCAAACAGGGCAGATGTTAGGCACATAATAAAAGCAGCAAACAAACCCACTTGAGGGCTGACATGCGCAACTAAAGCAAATGCGATCGCTTCTGGAATCAGCGCTAACGCCACAGTTAAGCCTGAGAAAAAATCGACATGTAAGTAACCGTCCTGTGGTAAAAAATACTGTTTAATTGTGTTCATGAACGTCTCTTGGTTTATGTCTTATTGAGGTTAAAGGAGAATGGAATAAGTGCCTTTTTTTAAAACGAGGATTATACCCAAATTGCCCAGTAATAACCAGGCTTGAACTGTGGGTTACGCAAAAACAGATTGCGTAACTAACGCTTATGGTGAAGTCCAACAGATGTCAGATAAAGTGTTTTTTTTTTGATGTAACATATTGATTTTTTCTTCATAAAACAGGAAAATTTTTTAAAATGATCTATAATTACTGTATCGTTAAGTTTAGAGGAGGTGGTTATGTCGAATTTCTTTAATGATCATTGGAATCGAGTCAAGACTATGTGGGGCGCATTTATTTTAGGCGGTGTTTTTATTTTCCTAAAGCTCTCATTATTTGGGGTTATTTTAGCGGTGGCTGCTGCGGGGGCAGCATTTGTGTTAAAAGATAATGCGGCAGCTGAAGTGAGGACGCACTTTAGCCATTTGATTAAAGTGACCTTGTTGGTGATCGTGGTGTTTGTTGTGACTTCTATACTGACATTTCTACATATTTTAATGTTGATACTGGGACTAGCAATGATTGCTTTTGGCGCTTTATGCTTATATAAAGCATTGAGTAAACAGGCTTTGGATTTTATCCAATCTTAACCCAGTCGTTACCCCAGTCGTTGTCAGTGTTTGTTGGTGTAGACCCAAGCTCTTCCTCGACGTTAATGCAGAATTGGTATAATTCACACCATGGGTAACCTGGGGGTAACTTATTGTCATATGCTGCTGTATCGTTAATTTGGGTTAATGTGGTGTGAGATGCTCCTTTCTTTTTACTCCTACCTCCCATTATCTCTATTATTTTTGGTACTGTGGAGCAACCTAAAACCTCATTGTCATGAACATCACTAACTGCACGCGAGAAAATTGCGTAAGGTGAGTTGTTGCCGAGTCTTTTTTGATTTGCTTTGTAAAGAGCTTTTATCTGTCCAAGCAGGTGATTATGATAACATCCATTAGAATTATAAATCTTGTCTAGAATGTTTTTAATCTGCTGCATTATCGACTGAACTTTAGGGTTGTTGTTTTTTTTCCAATCCGATGTTAATTGCTTGTATGCCTTATTGTATCT
>CACHNP010000017.1 GCA_902581285.1 uncultured Gammaproteobacteria bacterium
ACATTCCACAGTGTGACGGTGCTATCATTGATTTTTTGTTTGTTTTAAAGAAACGGTTTATTCTTGAGTTGGAGGCTGTTCTCATCGAGGTATTTATGATAACATTCGTGCTGAAAAGTAACATTCTTTGTAAGAAAAGGGGGCGCTATGTTTTATTTGGGAAATGGTGAGAATTATTGCTTGTCTGATGTTCCTAATCAATTTATTGAGGGAAGTGATGCTTTGAATGTGTCGTGTCCAGAGCTATCTCGACAGTTAAATTGCAGTGGTTATGATGGTAATTACTATACTTGTGGTGCTCATCGAATTGATCTATTTGGTTGGCAGCCTAGAAATGAAAGCTTTCGTAACATCGCTTCGTGCGTTGAGACATACATGACGCAACACGATTGTTCCCGTCATGACATTTTATTAGAAGAAATTGGTCTTGCGATACTGAAGTTTTTGGGTGCTATATACGCTATCGGTGGTTCCGTTATGCTTTTATATTGTATCGGAAGTGCTATACATAAAAAGTTGTGTCATACTGTTAAGGATCGAGATGAAACACCATTGGACGATGCTTTGCTTGGTAATGAGGAGTCTAAGCTTAACCTTTAAGTTGAAGGAATATCTTTTACAGATTATGGGTTGATGACGAATTAATCAGCTTATACGTGTTCGGTGTGATATTTTGAGTGAAAAATAAATAAGAAAAATAGATAGGCTCGTACTAACCAATAACTCAGAAAAAACAGCTTCTTTGTGGGCAGATATATCGCTGCTCTCGTGTGTATTTATTTGGCTGTGTTAGCTTTCGCCTTATTTCTTGACTGGATGACTTCTATACCCTGGCATGTGCTGCAGTAGTAAGTGATCTAATTACCTCATCGATATTTTTAATATTTACCTCCCCTTGTTTAATTGCCGCTATTTGCTTTTTTTCTTTTTCATTGAACGAAAGTAAAGTCTGAATTTATTCACAGCAATAAGAGCGATAATCACACAAATTAGGAAAAAAACGGACATACCAATAAAAGTGTGGATATCATCAGTGAACATAGGTTGGCTCCCTCTATTTAAAACTGAGTGAAACAGTGTTCATATTTCTACTTTTACAAGGATTTTTTACGTGCCCAATTATTCCATCATTTTATTAATGTCCCACAGTTTGATGGTTTTATCGTATGATCCTGAAACGAGTACTTTCCCGTCCGGGCTAAAGGCGACTGACTCAGCAAAGTATTCGTGACCTTGTAAGGTGTGTAGACATTTTCTTTTTTTAATATCCCACAGTTTGATGGTGTTATCCCACGATCCTGATGCCATTAGTTTACCGTCGTGGCTAAAGGCAACTGATTTAACATCATCTTTATGACCTTTAAGTGTGTGTAGACAGGTTCTTGTATCAACGTCCCACAGCTTAATGGTTTTATCATCTGATCCTGAAACTAGTACTTTACCGTCTGGGCTAAAGGCGACTGAACAAACTGTGTCATCATGACCCTCAAAGTTGTGTATACAGGTTTTTTTAGCAATATCCCACAGTTTGATGGTTCCATCAGCGGATCCTGAAACTAGTATTTTACCGTCTGGGCTAAAGGCGGATGAATAAACTGACGAATAATATCCTTTAAAGGTGTGTATGCACTTTTTATTTTTAATATCCCACAGTTTAATGGTGTTATCCCACGATCCTGAAACTAGTATTTTACTGTCTGGGTCTGGGCTAAAGGCGACTGATCTAACACAGTCTTTGTGACCTTTAAAGGTGTGTAGATATTCTTTTTTATTAACATCCCACAGTTTAATGGTTTTATCATATGATGCTGATGCCATTAGCTGATTATCAGGGCTAAAGGCGACTGAACTAACAGAATTTCTATGACCTTTAAAGGTGTGTAAGAATTTTTTTGTTTCAATATCCCACAGCTTTATGGTGTGATCCACTGATCCTGATGCCATAATTTTTCCATCTTGGTTGAAATCAATTGAATTCACAGAGTACTCATGACCTTTAAAGGTGTGTATGAAGCGAGATCTTTTTTGATGACGAAACCACAAAAAAGCACAGACAATAATACCTGCAGCAATCAACCCCATTCCTAAACTACTCATAGCAATACCTCCGATCACTTAAATCTGCATGTAATATAGAACAGTTTTTTCTTTTTTCAAGGATTTTTTATAATGCTTAACCTTGTAATTTATCGTTATTTATTAACTTGCTCACGTCCCACAGTTTCATGGTGTTATCCCATGACCCCGATGCCATTAGTTTACCGTTAGGGCTAAAGACCACTGAGTAAACAATATTTTTATGGCCTTCTAAGGTGTGTACACATTCTCTTGTATCAACGTCCCATAGTTTGATGGTTTCATCATTTGATCCTGATGCCACTAGTTTGCCGTCGTGGCTAAAGGCAACTGAATCTACCTGTTTTTTATGACCTTTAAAGGTGTGTACACATTCTCTTGTATCAACATTCCACAGTTTAATGGTATTATCACCTGATCCTGATGCCACTAGTTTACTGTCCAGACTAAAGGCAACTGAGTTAACAATGCCTTTATGGCCTTCAAGGGTGTGTATACATTTTCTTTTATCAACGCCCCACAGTTTCATGGTGTTATCCCATGACCCCGATGCCACTAGTTTATCATCCGGGCTAAAGACGACTGAGTTAACATAGTCTTTATGACCTTTAAAGGTGTACAGACATTCTCTTGTTTCAACGTCCCACAGTTTAATGGTATTATCACCTGATCCCGATGCCACTAGTTTACCGTCGTGGCTAAAGGCAACTGATTGAACATCCTTTTTATGACCTTCAAAGGTGTGTATGCATTCTCTTGTGTCAACGTTCCACAGTTTTATGGTTTCATCCTCTGATCCTGATGCCACTAGTTTACCGTCAGGACTAAAGGTGACTGACTTTACAAAGAAATCATGACCTTCAAAGGTATCTACACATTCTCTTGTGTCAACGTCCCACAGTTTCATGGTGTTATCCCATGACCCTGATGCCAATAGTTTACCATCGTGACTAAAGGCGACTGAGTTAACATATTCTTTATGACCTTCAAAGGTGTGTATGCAACGACGCCTTCTTTGATAACGAAACCACAAAAAAACACAGACAGAAATAATACCTGCAGCAATTAAGCCTATTACTAAACTACTCATAGCAACACCTCCGATCACTTAAATCTGCATCAACTATAGAACAGTTTTTTCTTTTTTCAAGGGTTTTTTATAATGCTTAACCTTCTGATTTGTTGTTATTTATTAAACTTACTCACCTCCCACAATCTAACCGTCTTATCATCTACCCCTGAGACTAGTGTTTTTCCATCAGGGCTAATTGCAACAGATGTTGTTTCCTTCAAAAGGGCGAAGCCTCCAATCTTGAAATTTTGTATACATTTTTTATTCTCAAGACACCACAATTTTATGATGCTACCAGACGATGATGAAGCCAAGGTTTTTCCATCAGAACTAAAGGCGACATATCAAATCACAAAAAATACTTGTGCTATCTGGCAAAACAGGGAGGGGATGCTTTGTGGGGAAGCGATAAGGATTGTCACATGGTGCCAAAGCGGTGCACCAGCGTGGTGATGTGGCTAAAAGTGTGAATGGTACGTAAAAGTAGCTATTTTTCAGCGGCATGGGAGAGGCCGGTGAATTTGACTTTTCTTTATTTTATTCTATAGTAGAAGAGCAAAAAATAACGAAGGAGACTATTGATGCCAATTGCATTAATAGGCACATTAATAAGTGCACTAACAGTCATTATATTTTCCTGTCTAATTGTTTTCTATTATAGATCAAGGAGAGCTCATGGTGAATTCAATCAACCTCAATCTGAGCTAACTCACAATAAATCGGATGTTAATCAATTAAACTCACAGAATGACATTAAAGTTAGCGAGGTAAGTCAGTTATCGAATGCTATTACTAACAAAAAAGTATTGAAAAAATATAGTTATGACATAAAGACATTAAATTTCGATGATTCAACTATTGTGAATGACAATGAGTTTTCCAGTTCACATGTTAAAGCTAGTCAATACATGATTAACACGATCGAAGAAAACCCCACTAATGTTGAGCGCATTAGTGACGTACTTATGTTACGTAGTGGTATGGTAGTACAAGAATCTAGCGGTGTTTACTGCTGGCTCCCACTCGGTCTGCGTGTGCTAGAAAAAATAGAAGTGATTGCAAAACAAAAGATGGAAGCAGCAGGGTCATTAGCTATGCTTCTGCCTTTATTCTATGCTGATGATCCAAAATCAGATTCGTTTTCTAAATCGCTCGATAAATCGCAAGCTACATTGCATAAAATAATCAAATCATTCTACAAAAAACAACATGATCTCCCGATAAAAGTACATGAAATAAAGACCTCTTACGTTAAAAGAATTAGGCCGAGATTTAGTATAATCAATGCTAATGAATATCGTTCGTTGGAGGCCTATTCATTCCATGCTAATGAAGAATGTCTAAATAATAGTGTTACTAAAATGAGATACGTTTACGACTCACTATTTAATGCTTGTGGACTTAACTACCAGGTCAAGAGCATAGATGATTCAACTCAAAGAATAGAAGAAATACACACCATATCCGATAGGCCGATTAAACTGGGAAAGCTATCAACTGACGGTCTGAATAATATCAAACTTAATAACAATACGACGATGTTATCAAGCTATTTTCATGTGAATCTTTATTCATTACTCGGCGCTATTGTTGAGCAGAACTGTGATGAAAATGGTTTTATATGGCCTGCCAATATCGCCCCTTTTCAGGTGGGTATTATTGCTATTAACGCGAAAAAAACAGAGCGAGTGGCTGAGCGTGCTAACAATCTCTATCAAATACTAGTTAACGCTGGTATAGAAGTCATTTTTGATGACCGAGATGTGAGGCCTGGAAGAATGTTTAAAGATATGGATCTTATTGGTATTCCACACCGTTTAGTGGTTTCTGAAGCCACGCTCACTAAAAAAGCCATTGAGTATAAACACAGAAAAAGCAACACAGTTGAATACTTGAGCTATAATGATATATTATCGCAATTAGAGACAAGAATGAAAAATCCATGTTAGCTATTAAATTGCCGATAATGCTTTTTATTTATCAATAAAATTTTACTAAAGATTCTTCATTTGTATTGCATCCTTGTGCTAGGAGCTTTGCTTCTTTTAATCCTAGTTCTTTCTTAACGAATTCTTCTAGCATCTCTGGGTTAAATAGTATTTCATTGTCTATTCTGCCAGTAAAAAGGGTGTGTTCGTTTGGCTTTTTTCTTCCACCTTCAAATGATTGTTTTGAGAATTCCAGCACTTTGAAAAGATGAGATCCAAAACTAGGCTTGCTGTCTGCATGAGTTTCACAAATTTTTCTAATAAAATGTAGACAGGAAACACTAAAGAGAGTTTTATTATTGGCAAGTCCTTTGTAGTATGATTTGCAAAAATTGATTAACCAATCGAAATGGTTTAGTTTTTCAGAATATTGTTTTTGAATTCTGCTATTCTTTTTGATTTTTTTAGCTTTAAAGCGACGATAAAGATTCATTCCTTGCCTGGATAACGCTCCGCTGAACGTTGAAAAATGGATGCTGATTAATCGACTTATCACAATTGAACGCGCATACTCAATGCTATAATGCTCCTTGTTTTTTTCAATAAATAGAACAGCAGGTTTTAATTCATCAATAGCATTTATCATCTTATCAATTAAGGCGGCATAATGCATTTTATAACAATAAATAAAACAGCTTTCCAGCCAGGTGCTAATATCATGGTCTGAAAGTGGATGTTTATCCTTGTGGTCTATCTCTAGAAAGTTGCGGTATTGGTCGCTTGTAAACAACGATTTAAAACTTTTCGATACACATGCTGCAGAAAGAGCCTCGATTCTATGAAGGATAGGAAGTCTTTTAGAGGTTTTTTTTCAAGGATTTTTTATAATTCCTAATGCTCTTATTTATCGTTTTTAAACAGGTTTTTTGCCTCAGTGTCGTACTAGTTACACTTATAGTAAGTATAGAAATTGTTGGAGAAGACTTAAAATATTCTGGCTATAACATTTAAACTACGTTAAGATCGATATTATAATAACTTGATAAATGCTGCTTCAAATCAAATTTCGTTTGTTCCATACTAATCACAGTGAGAAGAAAAATACAATCATTTGGTAGTTTGCTTTTGAGTAGCTGAGTGTGGTTTTCATAGGTTGCCAACGTTCTATTCCAGCCATGCCCTTGCCCTTTGTATTCGTAACCCATCGATGCCCAGTATTGGCCAATGGTTTTTCGAAGCAGAGTGACGTGATTGTATGATAATCCAGATTGATTATGTGAGTTGATAGTGGGGAGTTTAAGATCCTGTGCTGACGGAAGTGTATCTTTGTTCCAACCAGCGCGCTTTTTTAGTCGATAAAGTATAGTAGATTTTACAATCGCTTTATGATTATGATAAGTATTTGGTACTGAACGCCAAGACGAACCAAAATGATATTGTGCCGTTTCACCAAGGTACTTATTTTGAAACCAGTATAATGCCACATTACCATCTCCATTGGTGTGCCGGTACACGTCGCCTAAAGTACTGAATACAGGGGTGTGATAATTACTGGCACCGATGAGTCTATTATTGCGATATTTTCCGACTGTTGCGATAGTGGATAATGGGTCTTTTACTTGTTTATTGATTATTTTTGGAGTGGGGAGTGGCGCAAACTCTGGTGTGGGCAATGATAACAGTTGTGTGGAAGTATCAAGTGGGGAATGTGGTTTTAACCACGAGTTGGCATATATCGTTGATAGTGAAAGTACACTGATAAGAATAATCCATTTCATATCGCCGTCTCCTTGTTTGCGGTTGAAATATAGTCGACATTAAAGGTTTGTCAAATAACTGAGTAAAAAAGGTAAAAAATTATAAAAAACAGCCGGATAGTCATTTCGTAAGAGGCATAGTTTTACACTTGATGTCTATGCGCCGGGTATAATTTCAGTGATTATAAATAAATCAGTTAGGCAAACAGAAAGGCTGAGTCTGTCAGATTGTGTTGGCGAGATTGAAGTCATAGTCCTATTCTTGTGGTAGATTTTTCATAAGTTGTTGTTTTTTTATGGTAATTTTTTCAAATACATTTGATTATTCTGAATCATAGTCTATATTTTGTTAAGGAATTGGGTTATGGGTTGTGGTTAAGTATGAGAAGAAAAAAAGACATACCATATGATTTTTATTATCAAGTTACCGAGCCCTCGGCAGGTAAGCAAGGGCCCAATGATGTGTTTAATATAGAGAATATTATTAATGGTAAAGATCCTTGGGACACTCCTTCTCTAAGAGGACAGCAGTATCACGCGAAAACACTGGTAGTCTGTCAAGGCAGTATAGACCCTACAGAAGTATTTAGTTCGTTACATAGTATAGTGACATACTTGTCGAATGTGGGTTTTAACATTGTCATTTTTCAAAAAAGCAGTGTCCACCATTGGAAGAGAAACAGTGACGGGGTGATAGAGAAGCAACGATGGGATAGGTTATCGGGTGAAAAAATTATAAATGTAAAAAAAAATGAAAAATACATAATTTCGTCATTAGCACCAGCAGTACTAAAACAGAGCTCAGATCCTAAGCAAGATTTGAGTGAAACAGATAAAGAAGAATTTCAACGCGCTATAAGTCGAGATTCGCTGGGTGAGTTTACTAAGGATGACTATACAATTTTAATCAAGATGTCATTGCCTCGCGATAAAGTCAAGGTTCTGGATAAAAAGGCTATCGCCGACTTTAAAAAATGCCAATCTAAAAAATCGATAAGGCAGGAAGATAATACTGTAGCCGGATTTTGTATGGTGACATCAGCAGACCCTCCTGTGAGTGTTCAAAATAAAAAGGACACTGTAAAACGCATATTGGGAGAAGATAAGAAATACCATGAAGATCTTTCTCCCCAGCAATTTTTGATGAAGACAAAAATCCTAACAACCATTGAAATTGTTGAGGTAATTGAGGGTTTAATAGAAAGAGATGAACTTCACAAGTCTCTCGTTTTAAAAAGATTGAGTACTCTCATTGAGGCAAGAGAGGATATTATTGACTACGTAGTAAGCCTTGTTCGAGGAAAAAAACTATACAAAAACAAAGATCAAACTACAGTACATTTTAATTTGGACTGTTGGGCAGAAGAGCATGGAGACATACCTGATGATTTACACGAAACAAAGATAATAGAAATATCAAAACAAGAGTTCAGTCACAGGGTTAATAGTCTACATCTGATATATGAAATATTGGTAAACTATCCTCATTATTGGTTGAATCTCATTCAATACCCTGAGCTTGATAATTATAGTAACTATATACTTGGAGATAACTATTGGCTTCTAAAGCGTATTTCACCAAACATACTGTCAAAAGTGGTAAAGACGTTATTCTTTGATCGGGGAGAAGACCGTGGTGCTGTAATTTTCAATTTTTATTCTCTCTTTCATCTAAATGATATTGCAGATTTACTACATAGGAACAAGTTGAATATAGAGAATTGGTTTGATATCTACAAAGACAATATTCAATACGATGGTATTGCACTACAGTATATCATGGAAAAAAAATCGTTAGGTTTTCTTTGTTCATCAAAATGTAATACAGGCTTTATGAGTGCTATTCTGGGAAGAAAGGAGATATGTAGTTATGTATTTTCACAGGGTGTTAGTGTCATCTCTGGGAAAAGAAAATATGATGATGACGATGGTTCTGAATTAAGCGATAGATATCTTGGTGCTAAGAAATTTTTACTTGATGTGGCTATATTATCTGATGATGATGAATACGCAATTGAGCTATTTAATTTACATCTTAGTAAGCACTCAGATTATCGTTTAGATTTCGACTCGTTATGTTGTTTGTTACGATATTGTGGAACGAAATTTTTTGCTATGGTTGCTATGAATATTACTGGGGTAGGAGAATGGAGTAAATCAAGAAACTATCAAGATTTAGACAAGGATTCATTGAATCAATTTATAGTAGAAAACGTTAATAATGTTATGTCATATGATGAGAAGAGGTTAGATAGTCATCATATAAATCAACTGTGGAATACTCTAGATGATAATATGAATATGAGTTTCACAAAAGTTAAAAGGAAAAGTTGGTGTCGTTCGTTCTTTAAAAAAGAAATATTGAAATATCTCGACGAACATGATGATTCGCCTAATGCGATTGTCTTGAAAGCAGATGTGCCGTTGAGTAATGAGGGAGGAGAGTTTGCAGAGTATGAAAAATTCCATGAACAATGGGAGCCCTCGTTGATAAAAAAGAAATCATCATCCCTTCATATTTATGATCTTTTGCAGGAAAATGATTCAGAACTGACTAAAATCGTAAAAGAAATAATTGAGGAATATATAAAAAAAGTAGGAGATACTCATCACATACTTTTCGGATTTTTTCCTTCTGGTGTTGCATTGAGTGAATGTGATGAGCTGCTTTTGAAACTTTGTGGGTCCTGTTTTAGAGATATCATATTTGCTAGTGATCGTGAAGATTTAATATTTAGGTATATTGTTATTCATCCTCATGAAATTGTTAATCAGAATTTAGAAATAAGTCATTGGATGCCGCTTGTTAGATTGCTGTCTCACTATAACTCTCGTATTGATTTTTTTGAAGGTGAGTTTGTGCGTCTGCCACATTCAGATAAAGCGGAGATAGTATTTAGGTTGTTTATATCGTGTCAAACTTTTATTGATAACAATAAGGGTGTTATACGAGATTGGGTTAATGAGTTTGCTATACAAGACCCTAAAGTAAAGGCGCTTGTTCTTAAAAAACTGCATAAGCATGTAAAAAAAAATCGTTCAATCAATAATTATATTTATTCTTTTTTTAGATTATACCTTGGCAAGAAGAATTATAGTTATGTTGATGTGATCAAGTACCTAGATATAAGTTTTTTATCATTGAAAAGCGATGAGTCATTATCCATGTTCAACAGTCTCTCCTTGATATATCAGGTCATAACATCGCATTCTGTGCTTTCTTATGACGAGAAGCTTATGGTTTTGTCTCATTTATTTTTAGGCGCTGAAAATAAAATTAAAATGAGTAGTAAAATTTGTGAAGGTTACAAAGATTTCTTGGGCAAAAACCCAGCTTTAAGTTTGAATATGGCTATTTCTTCGCTCATTGAAGGTGAGATTGATGATACTAAAAAATTAACAGTAACTCGTTGGGTTATTGATGATGTATCACACTGGAAACAAGATGAGGTTATGATCAATGTTGAAACCATTTTGAATGAGTTTGTAAATTGTGTCGATGTTGTGATTGATTTACCGTATGAGCAACAATCTATAGAGTTAGATATTCTGAACGCGATTCGAATTTTTAAATTGAAACATGATAGGTTAATACATATACAATCAATGTCTGAATATATAGAGATAACTAATGAGCTCGATTACACCTTAGACACAAGAAGGGATTTAGAATCAAAGCTAGACACACCTTATCATGATATTCAGCGTCGACTTCCTGCCAGCGTTTCTGAAAAAGAAGGTCTTTTGTATATGGCTTCTCATTCAGTATTAAAACCACAATCAGTTTTTAATATTGATTATAAAGATACAAAAGAAACAAGCAACTATAATATGAGGCCAGTATTCAGAATTGAAGATCCTAACCCACTTAAGAAACATTATTTGAAACAGTTACTGCATCTGTGTGTTCTAGATATTTACTCCTATGATAATTCAACTAAAAACCTAACCTTGTCGCAGAGCAATGACTTTTTTAAGGTTGAATCATCTAAAGAAGTCTCATCTTCAATTATTGTCTCTATTGATAGTGTTGCTATGTTAAGAGAAATCTCGCCTGGTTTGTTTCAAATTCCCTTGTTGCATTTCTCTCAGGTCATCGTGCAGGCTAATGGCGGCGAGATTTTTGAGGATTCATTTGGAAGGCAATACGTTGAAACAACTAGTACCAAGATTCGTATTTGGATCTCGTTGCCACCTACTGATCAAGTAGTAGATTCTAACGCTGACTTCCACTCAGACAAGTCTGAGGCGATGATGCGATTGCAAGAATATTTTGAGAAGGCATATAAACGCCATCAGGAAAATAACATATCATGTAAAGAACGAACGGCGGTTTTTATGAGAGCACTACTTCATGAGTCTCCAAGCTTGAGTTCTCAATTTTGCATTTGCGAAAACGATACCCATTCGTTTTTACTCATCAGAAGCAATAACAGTTGGATTCGGGTGGATTTAGGTGGTAGTGATAATTACAATATGAGATATTTTAATAATGTGATAGAAATGAAATCTGCTGCTAAAGAATTGATGAAGCCAGCTCGAACATATAAGGTGCATCCTTTTAATAAAGAATTCTCAAAAATTCAATTTAAATGTGATGAATTGTCTTTTATCCACCAATATAAATCTACTTCTCGTTATCTATTCTATAAAAATCCTCTCATAGACACACTCGAGTCGTTGGTGCGTAAAAATAAACCAATTCATTTTAGTGTCATTAGAGAATGTATAGAAAAATATTCGAATAATTGGCGTAAAGGCTCTGCGCATAACTACATTGGGTTATTCGATGGTCTTTTAAGTCAATCAGACCTAATGCATCAACAAATCGAAATTAAAACAGGGACAGCAAAGGTTATTAAAGAAATTGCTCTCTTGGCCATTCAGAAGCACAATAGATTAAAACCTTCCAATGATAATGTTCTTGCTCAAACATCCGCTAAGGGCGATGAATCGTCGATTACACCTGTCAGCAGAGAAGAAGATCTGTCAAAAACACCCAACTTGAATGTGGTTGGTTCATCACTTCTCTCCGAGCCCGAAGACTCGAAACCCAGTGCACAGTCCAGTGATGTTGAGTCTGACGATGATGAATCAAAACAAGTTACTGGTATTATTGACAACAAACCGCACTCAGCTACATCAATTCAGCGTTTTTTTAGAGGGTATCGAGCTCGTGGTTTTTCCAATAAGAAATTGACTGCTGAAATGATAAAGCAAATGGCTTCCATGAAGGAGATGTTACGTGACACAAAAATCAATTCAATTGCTCTGACTGGTGATGATCCCTGGCCTGCTGTGACTGACCCAAGAAAACGGGTGCTGTATATTCATGACGATACTAAGAGAGTATACAATGCACTTGTAAAACGTTACAAAGAGTCCGAATTTTATTGTATAGAGACTTCCTATTCATCTGATATGCCCAACTACTCACTCACCATTCATGATGATAACAAGGTCGAGTTATTAGATAAGTCCAGCTTGAAGCGTTTTCTACAACGTGCAAAACAGGATAAGTCAGATAAAATTTACATCTTGCTAATCAACTGGAGTGATCTCACACCTAAAGTACGATTGAGTCTAAACACCGTTATTGACGATAGCCATCGATCTATTCAAGGTCTACCAATACCTGATAATGTTCGCGTTGAAGGTGTGATTAAGCAATTGGGTGACGATCGCTCTTTTCTATCACGTCATGACTTTTGCTATCAAGTGCTTTTGCTTCCTCAAGTTTTTAAGCCCAAACAGGATCAAGAGAGAAAAGAAACACCATTAAAAGTTGATTTATCCCTGTGTTCGGACTGGAAGCAGGCTTTTTACGGTCGTATCCGTCTAGATGCTGATGCGTTATATTGGGATAAAAGCGTATTGATGAGCACGTTATTGTCGTCGGGTGAAGGGGTATTCGATATAGAACTGGTTAACGCATCACCCGAAGATAAAGCCGATATCCAAGCCTTTATTCATCGTTCGAATGCTCAAGGCGGTTTTAATTTTCATGGCAAACGGATCACTTACAATGGATTAATACACTGTGATTTTTCATCTTCTATTGAGCTCACAAGTGCAGAACGTGACTCCCCGCTAAACATAATTAGAGCCTCAAAATACATTCCTGGTTCAACGGTGATTAACACGGATTGGTTTAATAGCCTGATGATCAATAAATGCATTGCTGACGGTTACTATTATGAAGAATTAGGTCTAATCGAGGCATATAAAGATACAACGCTAACTGTGTATTTGTCATCCTCTTTATCCGATGCGCAATGGAACACCCTTATTCGTTTAGTTAATCAACATCGAGTGACATTAACGTGCTATGCAGCAGAACACGTTGAGTTCCCTGAGTTTGTTTCAAGTTGTCTCGATGAGCAGACTTCCACTAGTGATACATTGACAACAAGCCCTTCCATTGGCAAGTTGCCAATCGTGTATCTCAGTAATGATGTTAAAGCAGATAATATTTCTTGCTCAACCATTATTGATATTGATGATTATGGTTATGCTGACTTGTTTGTCGCAGTTAGTTCTGATATATCAGGATCCGTGATATCAAATTTCAGCTCCAATCTATCCGGTGTGCTTCAAGCGTTAATTGATGGTAACGATGTTGTCCTTCGAGGGAAATTTAGCCCCGTCATGTTGAGCTATATACACCCGATCTTATCTAATGGTCAGTGTCTCGTTAACGGTGAGCTTATGCCTCTTAAGGGGCAATTGCGTCTTGTAGTTGAATACGATGACGCGGATACACCCCTTGAGTCAATGCAACAATCACTGAGTTGGCTTCCTGCTGATCAACTTGTTATCTGCGAGCATCCTGTTAAAAAGTCTGAGCCACGAGTGCATGCATACACAGAAAGCGACAGCGACAGCGATAGTAGTGACTCCTCAGTAGATAGAGAGCATGAGGTTTTTTCAATAAAACTATCTGATGAGTTTATCAATGCTAGACGAGATAATTTAAAGAAACTGTTGAATGACAATACAACACATGGTCTCATATTAGTGGGTGAGACAGGTGTTGGTAAAAGTCGTTTGATTGAAGAATTTTTTAATCATCATGATAATTATCATCTGTATCAGGATATTGATTCAATCGATCATTGGTTAACTAAGGCAGCTTCAGATACAGCAATATTACACGTGCTTTTTTTAGATGAGTCAAATCTTCAGGATTCTAATTTGACTCTATTCTCTAATCTGTTTGATGATGCGATTAAGCAAGAGCATAAAAAAATCCTCTACCAAGGCAAGTTGCGAAACGTGCCTAAAAACTGCAAGGTTATTTTTGCTTGTAATCCGGAGTCCTATGGTGCAGGGCGTGTCAATCAAGCGTTATTTTCACGTTATTCTATCCCGTCGATGGAGTTTTGTGATTTCCCTAAGGACACTATTTACCATGTGATTCTAAAGCCACTTATCTCTCATATATCAGAGGATGATTTAAAGGTTTGTAAAGATTTAATACAACGCTTCATTGATAAAAAACCGGACTTTACCACTGTTAGGGCATTACAACATGAGGTCATGAAGCTTGTTTTTCCGTCTACACAGAAAGAGAGATCCGATACAGGTTCAGTTTCTGTCGATCGCAAGTACGTTGTTACACCGACCAGTCGGCCTATCTATAACGATCTCCATCAATTTTTATCGATAAAAAGCAAACAAGTCTCAACTCCATCATTAGGCCGAATAGGTTTGAATGGATTACTGATAGAAGGGGAACCATCGTGTGGAAAAAGTGCATTGGTTGAGCACACTTTAAATGAGTTCTATGGCGTTCAGGGTGACACAACATCGCTAGAGAGTCGAGCTTGGATAAAAGTTGATGCGAGTTTGTCATTAAAGAAATTGGAAACCACCTTGATTCAGGCATTTGAGCACGGTCAAACGGTTTGGATTGATGAAATCAATAGCGTTTCCAGTTCTGGTATTGAACGTGTGCTAAATAGCCTTCTGTGTGGTCAGCACCCTAAGACAGGAAAATCAGCAAATAAACCCGGTTTCTGTGTGGTCGCGACCGCGAATTCAGCTGCGTTAGAGGGTAGAGATGTTCTTAGCCCAGCATTACAGGCTCGTTTTGAAGCGATTAAACACCCTAATTTAACCGCGAGAGACACAACAGTTATACTGGATGCCCTTATCGAGGATGACAACTTAAAACAAACAATTGCACAATTGATACATTACTTTTCAAATGAAATCAGTTTGCGAGATATTGTTAGTAAATGGTCTCAATTGGTTGAGAAATTTGGTTCCTCTTCTAAGAGTGACACGGATTTCACGCCTTAACTTATCATCATCGCTAGTTTTTTTTTCTTGGTGATTATATTGCAGCTTTTCTCATTTTATCAGCGGTGATATACTATTTTTTTATCATAAGCTGGACTTTATTATGCGTTTACGTGCTTTTTTTATCTTTTCTTTTTTTGTCGTGTGTTTGTCTGGGTGTGGTTCTAAACAGTCTGTCCCTAAAAATGCGAGATTTAATGTGGGTGTGGGTAAATATGACATTACGGGACCTGCGGCTGAACAAGGCATGATGGGTTATGCCATGTTAGATCAAAAAACCACGGGAATTCTTCAGCGTGATTGGGCCAGAGCCTTTATTATCGAATCACCAGACAATCATAAACAAGTGGTTTTTGTTAATGTTGACTTGGCAATGCTTTTTCAAGGGGTTCAGCAGCGTGTTTTACAACTCTTGAAGCAAAAATATGGGAACAAGTACACGGCGCAGAATGTGGTTTTATCTGCCATACACCAGCACAGTGGCCCAGGTGGTTATTCGATACACGCATTGTATAACTTCACCACGTTGGGTTTTGACAAGAAAAATTTTGAAACCATTTGTCAGGGGATTTTTAAAGCCATTTCACGGGCTCATGATGATATGCAACCAGCTACCATACGTCTTGCGGAAGGCAATTTACTCCATGCGAGTGTAAACCGCTCACCTGGCGCTTATTTACTGGACCCTCAATCGGAGAGAGAGAAGTATAAGTACAACACCAATAAAAAAATGCTTCTATTACGATTTGATTCATTAAAAACCCATCAGCCGATGGGAATGATTAATTGGTTTGCGGTTCATGGAACGTCATTGGATAACAAAAATACGCTCATCAGTGGTGATAACAAAGGTTATGCGGCCTACCGTTTTGAAGAGGATTTCCCGAAACAGAACTTTGTCGCTGCGTTTGCGCAAACGGATGCGGGTGATGTATCACCCAATTTGGCCGGGCATGGTGGTGGTCATGGTGCGGCTGGTCTGAAGGATGTTGAGGACATTGGTGGAAAGCAATATCGAGAAGCACAGCAATTATTTAAGCAGGCGGGTGAGGGTGAAAATTATTTAACTGGTAGTGTTAACTATCGACAGCAGTATGTTTCAATGGGGCAACAAAATTTTGCTTGTGATGAGTTATCCGGTTGTCCATCCAGCAACATTATACAAACTTGCCCTGCGGCCATTGGTGAGTCCATGCTCGCAGGGACCAGTGATGGCCCTGCATTCGGTAAGCAAGGGGTGACCAGTTGTGAGGGCGTGAAAAGTCTTTTACCCAAGTTTCAATGCAGTGTGATGACCAAAAAAACCATCTGCCAAGGGGTTAAGCCGATTGTACTTGAAACTAACACCCAAAATCCACCTTGGACACCCAAAGTGATGCCATTTTCGGTCGTTAAAATTGGCAACCTAGGGATGATAGTTAGCCCGTTTGAATTGACCACCATGTCTGGACGTCGAGTGCGTGAAACACTCTTGCCCACTCTGAAACCAGTTGGTATCAATAAGGTTGTGATTGCCGGTTACGCTAATGCGTACGGGGGTTACGTGACCACACCTCAAGAATACCAGGCTCAGCGCTATGAAGGAGCATCGGACTTGTTTGGTCCGCAATCGCTAAATGCGCAGATTAAAATCTATCGTCAATTGGCTCAATCAATGGTCGCTGGCACGCCGGCTCCAGCCAGTGTTAAGCTACCCCCCATGTTGACGTGGAATCAAATGAATATTCAGACAGGCGTAGTAGAAGATGCACCAATATTGGGTAAAAAATATGGTGATGTCTTAACACCTGCAAAAGCAACTTATCAAGACGGGGAGACGGTGACCGTGCAGTTTGTTGGCGCGCACCCACGCAATAATTATCGCACCATGAGTTCCTTTTTAGATGTGCAAGAAAAAGAAGGGCAAGATTGGAAAACGGTCTTTACCGATAACGATTGGTGTACGGATTTCCATTGGCAACGCGATGGTATTGCAGCCTCAATAGTAACAATTGATTGGCGCATTCCTGCTAATCAGAAAGAGGGTCGCTATCGTATCGTGTATCACGGTGATGCAAAATGGCTTGACGGTAAAGTTAAAGCCATTACGGGGCAGTCAGCCAGTTTTACCGTCAAACGCTAATCATGCCGCTTAAAATACTCGTGGAGAAACTAATGGCGATACTGTACTATCGGATACTGGTGACTTAAGAGCACGACTCACTTGATCGCATTCTGCCATCGCTGCAATTCTTGATAGCTTTTTGCTTTCAAGTAAGAGTCTTCCGGCTGAAAACCGCTCCTTAGGTTTAAATATCAACATTTTTGATAGCAATCGGATAAAAGTATCGTAGACCAAAATATCCATTTTTGGATTAGTCGTCATATTTTGTTTTAACACTTTCCAAAGCACTTTTAAAGATGTTGTCGCATACCTTGATGGTGTTTCGTCAAAAATAGAAAGTTGAGTGGAAGGATCAAAACTTGTGCTAAGTTTTCTGAGGATATAACAGCACTTTTTATAATGTTGCTTGTGTAATGAAGGGTCTTTTGAGGTGCTTTCATCATTTAGTGTGTCCGCTTCAGGCTCAATTTTTTTGAGTAAATTCCAGAATAGTCTACCGCCAGTAGCCATAAAAATAAGCGTTACTCCAAGTGACCAAATATCTTGGGCTTTAACACATTTTCTCCATGGTGACCTGTTTGGGTTATTTTTAACATGCTCTACACTGTCTTTTGCGAGATAGGCCTCGGGTGGGCAGTATCCTTCGGTTCCAATAATTACCGAGTGATTCTCATTTCTATCTTTAAGGCTCTGTGCGTAATCTAAATCCACTAATTTAACCACCATGTTACAAATAATCACATTTTCGGGTTTAATATCTCTGTGCACAATTCCCTTGTCATGTAGGTAGGAAACTGCAGAGAGAAGTTGCTCGACCCATTGAACTCGGTATGCGTAATTTCCGATAATGTGTTCAAGTAAGTCGCGTTTTCCTAGCTCCAGAATCATTCCAACCCGTGTGAGTTTAAGGAAGCTGAGAGGTTTTACAATATGTGGATGCGAGATGCCTTGAAAGTATTGAATCTCTTTTTCTAAATCGTATAAACGCATTTCTTTTTTTGCAGCATGCTTCCATAACTGTTTTTTAGAAGGAATGAATCGTAATTTGATATCGTGCTTATCCGTAACATCATGTTGTGAGTCGAGTAAGGTATATCGTTGCTTTATTTCTTTTACTCTTTCTAACTTCTCGCGTTTTGTTATGGCAGCAATTTCAGACAATGTGTCTGAAAGCGAGATTCTATTTGTGATCAGCTTTTTTATCAATTGTGCGTAATTGTGACCTTGAATGTTGAAGAGGCCAGCTCTGTCGAGGGTTTGACATACATTTTCAATAAGTAGTCTGTGTGCATATTCCATAGCACTGATCGATTCCATAGCACTGATCGATTCCATATACGAGCCATACTGTTTAGTTCGGTTTGTGGTATTCTTTTTTACCCTAATTATTGAGTTTGGTTTCTGTCTATGTCTAGTCAAATAGTCCACTATGTTATTGGCAAGGTCCCATGATTCATTAAATCCCTCTTTAGCTATCTGAAAAGTGTCAAATATCAGAAGGCCTAATACGAAAGTAAATTCTTGTTCCCAGCTCGAGTCATTATGCAAGCCGACTTCTTTGGTATCCTCATCACTAACAAGTATTTTTCTTGGGTACAATAAGTAACTAGCGTTATCATAGTCTTCATAGAAGTGAGATATGGGTTCGAAAGGAGAATCCTCATCAATTTCAAATCTTAATTTATTTTTACGAGTAACGTAGATCGACTCGATACGGGCGTGCAATGACGCTAATTCACAAGATGCCGCGGTGAATTGTGATTGTTTCGCATAGCTATACCAGGTGTTGATTAAGCTACCTAACATTGAGGGGAGTGAAGTCAGGTTGATCGTGCTAGCTTTAACTAGCTCAGTGAACGTTTGTAATGTTGAAGCTTGTTTTTCAGTGACTTTCCATTGATTGAGCTCAACGGTCGCTGTACGATGATTAGGCTTTGTTCGGCTGACCTGTGTTTTTTTCTTTCTCTGTCTCATTTTCATTCCTGGCGTGTAAGTTAATCAACTGGTTATGATTTTTTGTGTGCATTATACCGCCTTTTTCTTATTATAATATTAAAATAAGGCAAAACCCGTTATTTTTCGTATCCTTAACTATCTGTATTTAAATACATTTTTTTGATACAGCGTCGCGTTTGTCGACCTGAGCTGAATTTTGAGCTGGCAGTGGTTGTCGGTCGTCTTCATTTTGAACGTCTGTGGCTTTAGTCATCCTGGCACTCTTCTAAAGTCAGCCTGGTCGGGTGGGCATGTTGGTGCTTTAGTTTTCACGACAGTCAATTCTTTGTAATAACAATCATGATTGGTAGCGACCTTACTGACTTCTTTTGTTGCTCATGCTAATGGCTATTATTTTTTCTTGTGGTTTTGTTCATTGGTTTTTACAATTAAATTTGAACTAAAATGGGGATGTTGCCATGGTTTTTTCCACTTATTCAGTGTCAGTCACGTTACTTCTGGTGATGGATCCACTAGGAAATATTCCTGTCTTTATTTCCACGCTGAAAAATTATCCACCTGCTAAGCAGCGCTGGATTATTCTTAGAGAGACCATGATTGCTTTTGTGTTTTTGGCTCTTTTTCTTTTTTGTGGTCACGCAATCATGCGCAGTTTAAATTTGGAACTTCCGGCTTTAAGTATCGCTGGCGGTTTGGTTTTATTTTTAATTGCAATTAAAATGCTTTTCCCTGTTAATGAGCCGGAGTCTCAGACTGATGATTGCGAAGAACCATTCATTGTTCCGTTAGCCATTCCATTAACAGCAGGACCGTCTGCGTTGGCAACTGTGATGTTATTTTCGAGTCGTTATCCTGACCATATGATGAGTCTTTTGTTAGCTTTGGCTATTGTCTCTGTCATTTTTTTATGTTGCGTTTTGAGTGGTGGGGTGCTGATGCGTATTTTTGGTCGATCTGGTTTAATTGCGATGGAGCGATTAATGGGGTTGATTTTAATTACCATTTCAGTTCAAATGTTTTTGCATGGGTTAGTTCAATTTTTGAATGCAAATGGGGGTGGGTCGTTTTAAGTGGGATGAGTGCTTAAAGTGATGTTTTATCACACTGTAATCATGTTAATTACAATGTGTTGCGCTTTCACTACCACGTTTCGATTTTACTATTATTGAACAATGAAAAGTGTCGAATGAGTAAGGATAAAAAACCGGGTTTAAATTTGACGTAATTTAGTCTAGTGAGGGATGATGAAAACATTAAAATTACTGTTGGTTTTGAGTGGATTGTGGGTTACGGTGGTTTTTTCGCAAACACTGCAAAGTAACGAGAAAAATACCATTGCGATTTTTAAGCGCATGTCTCCTTTTGTGGTTAACGTCCACCAGGTTACCGAAGTACCGTTGACTTTTTGGCGCTCTCAGGCGGTTGCGACAGGGGCTGGCTCTGGCTTCATTTGGAATAGTGAAGGCTATGTTGTGACGAATTATCACGTAGTGGAAAATGCAAAAAAATTAGCAGTGACCACGCATGACGGTAAAACGGTGTACGCAAGGTTAATTGGAGTGGATCGCCGACGTGATATTGCTGTTCTTAAAATAAATGATTTATCAGTGTTACCCGATCAAGTGAAGAAACAACAGTACTTCACTTTATCTGAGTCGCGGTCGTTGGCAGTGGGGCAGGAAGCAATTGCTATCGGAAGTCCTTTTGGTTTATCTAACACCTTAACAGAAGGGGTGGTGTCCGCTGTTAACCGCGAAGTGGTGGGGCAAGACTTAGGGATTTCCGCTGATTTAGTGCAAACTGATGCATCGATTAATCCTGGGAATTCAGGCGGCCCTCTGCTGAATAGTGAGGGAGATTTAATTGGAATGAACACCATGATCTACTCCAGTAATGGGGGTTCAAATGGGATTGGTTTTGCAGTGCCTTCCAACGCAATCGACACCGCAGTGACTCAAATAATTGCAACTCAACGAAGTATCAAACAAGTTGGGTTGGGAATTGTTCCTTTGAATGGTATGTTAGCTGCGCCAAACCAGGGTATATTGATTGAGAAACTGATTCCAGGCTCTCCGGCTGCTAGGGCGGGATTAAAAGCCAGTACCGTTACTTTATCTGGCGAAGTGATTCCTGGTGATCGGATTGTGTCACTCAATGGTGACGATATCACTTCAGCAGCGTCATTTTTTCAGAAGATTCAGCATCGACGCCCTGGTGATTTAGTGCGATTAGGGCTGATTCGAAACCAGCAAAAATACGAGGTTAAATTACGTTTAGCGAGCATTATCTAGGGCGCGCCGTGTTTGTTTGGCTTCATATGCCGCGGTGCTTTGCTAATAATGAGACTAATGTCATTATTTACTCGACTCGCATTTAAGTTTCCCAGAGAACATGTTACTATCGCTTCTGTGTTATGACGGCTGTCATGCATTTTTGCTTAAGTTATTGAAAAATATATCATTTGAGTAGTTATTTTGGGAATTAGAGACGTATACAACAGGATATTTAATCGCGCGACACCCGAGGGTGGGGTCGAGCAGCAGGTGATTTCTCGCTCCGTGCACGGTTTGAGTCGGCAGAAATTGTCTGAAAATGCCCTTAAAGTGTTGTATAGATTGAAAAAAAAAGGTTTTTCATCGTATTTGGTGGGTGGCGGTGTGCGTGACGTACTACTGGATATGCCGACTAAAGATTTTGATATTGCTACTGATGCCACTCCCGAAGAAATTAACCGCATGTTTGTTAACTCAAGAATCATAGGACGCCGGTTTCGTTTGGTTCACATCATGTTTAAGGATGAGATTATTGAGGTATCCACTTTTCGTGCTGGGCAGCGCTCGAGGTCAAATAAGCGGTTAGAAATGTTGCGTTCAGACAATACTTTTGGCTCACTAGAAGATGATGTCTTCAGGCGCGACTTTACTGTTAATGCACTGTACTACGACATTAGAGATTTCTCGGTTGTGGATTACGTGGGTGGCTGGAAGGACTTACAGCAACGCGTTTTGCGTTTTATTGGTGATCCGGTACAGCGAGTGCATGAGGATCCGGTTAGAATACTAAGAGCGCTTCGTTTTGCCGCTAAATTGAATTTAACAATGGAAGTGCAAACAGAAAATGCCATTCAACAACATGGTGATTTGCTCAGTCAAGTTTCACCATCTCGATTGATGCATGAGTTTGAAAAGCTGTTTTGTACCGGCTATGCTGCTTCTGTTTTTGAGCTTCTTCTACGCTATCGTTACTGTGTTTATCTTTTTGATCATCGTCACGTGGTGAATCAGAAAGATCCTCAACATCCGGATTGCTTAATGATTAAGTCGGCGCTTACTGCAAGTGATCGTCGAATAAAAGAAAACAAGCCGTTAAATATAGGGTTTATTTTGGGTGTCTTCTTGTGGCCTCAGCATAGGCGGCATCTGCTTAAAGAGCAGGGCGAAAATAAACGCTTGAATCATGCTCTTTATGATTCGATTACCACAACGATCAAAGAACAGTGTAAATTATTGAATGTGTCAAAACGTATGTCATCCATGATGAAGTCAATGTGGTTGTTACAATATAATCTAGAACGTCGTCGTCCTAAACGCATTTTGTCAATACTAAGGCAACGATATTATCGAGCGGCTTTTGATTTGCTTATGTTACGAGCAGAACAAGATGACGAGTTAAAAGAATGCGCTCAGTGGTGGCACGAAATTTATCTGGCAGATGACGAGACAAGAGAGCAAATGATTGATAAGTTAGTTAATCGAAGTAAGAAAAGAAGTCGTCGTCAGTCGAAAAATAAAAAAAATAAAACATGAGGAGACTATGAGAGTAGCAGTTTATCCAGGTACGTTTGATCCATTTACCAATGGTCATTTAGATTTAATAACCAGAGCCTCTGAATTGTTTGATAAATTGGTGGTGGCAGTTGCCGTGAGTGCAAGAAAACAGCCAGTATTTAGTATCGATGACCGCCTTGCTATGGCATCGGCTTCGTTGTTAGGTATCAAAAACGTGACGGTAGATGTTTGTGATGGGCTGTTAGTGGATTTTGCAGCGGAGAAAGGTTGTCAGATTATAGTGAGGGGTTTAAGGGCTGTTTCTGATTTTGACTACGAGTTTCAGTTAGCGGGCATGAATCATCAGCTGCAGTCACGTATAGAGACAGTTTTTTTACCTGCGTTGGGTGACGTTGCTTTTGTATCCAGTACCATGATTCGTGAAATCGTCAACCTCGGCGGTGACGCATCTCCGTTTGTACCTGATGTGGTTTTACCCTTTTTGTCACTGCAGGAGAATAGCTAATGGCATTGAAAATTACAGACGAGTGTATTAATTGCGATGTTTGTGAGCCGGAGTGCCCTAATGAAGCTATTTTTCAAGGCGAAGAAATTTATGAGATTGATCCAGGCAAATGCACCGAGTGTGTTGGTCATTATGAGACATCTCAATGCACAGAGGTTTGCCCGGTTGATTGTATCCCGGTTGCTTTTATTGAAACGGAAGAAGAGTTGTTAAAGAAGTATCATAAATTAACAAGTCAGTGATTGTGGCGGCTTTTTTTATTTATCAGTTTGATGACATCGCCAATAGTTTCAAGCGATAGCGCTTCTTCGATTTTTATGTCTACGCCAAGCTGCCCCTTGATGCTTCTGAGAATGTTAGTAGTATCAATTGAGTCGGCATCTAAATCACCGACCAGGTCTGTTTTTGTGGTGAGTTTTTCTGCAGGAACGTTGAGGTTGCTGGCAATAATATCGAATACTCTTTCATTTATCATGGTTGTTCCCTTGAGTTTAAGGTGACTTAAAATACTTGTTCGCCGTTTTGTTGTTAACGCAAATTTCGATGTCATTGACTGAGGATTGTTTTGCGAGAATGGGTAGTTTTTCTTCGAGGTATGCGTGCTTGCAATGGCTACGTCTTTTTTTACCGCTGCTGGTTTTTTCCAAACTGTGTTCTGGTAACAGGGCTATGTCGCCCGCTTTTATGTCATACTGAATGTTAATGGCTTGTCGAATACTTTTGAATATCTCAGCTGGGGGCGATGGCACTGGTTTTATTTCGCATAGAATACACAGTCTTTCTTCGAAATTGATACTGTAGCTAAATGCACAGACACTGCCATTTCGAACTTGAGGGTGGCAGTTTTTGCATGCCCACTCTATGTCAGGCGCTGAGAAATTTCTTCCTCTTATAATGATTAAATCTTTGATTCGACCGGTAATGAATAATTCATCATGATGAATAAATCCAAGATCGCCTGTTCGTAAGAAAGGCCCTTGGTGTGTTTTGGTGTAAGCGTTAAAGTAGTGTTCTGTAGCGGAGGGGTTCATCCAGTAGCCATCCCCGATGCTTTTATTTTGACACCAAATTTCGCCAACGTGATCGGCTGGTAGCGTCATGCCTGTTTCTGGATCGACGATAATGACGGTATCTTCTTCAGGCCAAGTGCCAGCAGACAGTATAACCTGGCTGTTTTCTTCACCGTGCTCAACTAGATTGATTTTTCCCTGTTCTAATGTGTTTTTGTTCACGTTTAACATCGTGAGAGTTGCCTGATGGTGTTTAACGTGTCGACCGCTTACGCCAACGGTGCTCTCGGCTAATCCATAACAAGGTGAAAAATGATTGGTATTAAAACCGCATTGCTTAAATGCAGTTGAAAATGAGGTCACTGTTTCGTAGCGGTTAGGCTCTGCCCCAATGTAGGCGAGTTTCCAGTGTTTTAAATCCAGGTATTCTTTTTCTGATTTAGTAATTTTCTTAATACAGTAATCAAAGGCAAAATTGGGGCCGCCGCTGGTGCATTGGGGGTGTTCTGAAATCGCCTGTAACCAAGTGAGTGGATTTTTGATGAAGTGCTGGGGAGGTAAAATTCTGGCTGGTAATCCGCAGTATAATGGCAGGAAAAGTGCGTTCATAAGCCCCATATCATGATAAAGTGGCAGCCACGTTACTATGTTCTCAATGCCGTCGTGTACTTTTGCTATCTTCGCTGTATTATTAATGATATTTTCATGCGTAATCCTGACCCCTTTTGGATCTCCGGTGGAGCCGGAGGTGTATTGCAGGAATGCAATTTCACTAGGTGATTCGGATGAAGTTGGTTGGTGTTTTTTATGGAATTGTTGAATGCATTTGGTTGGAAGTTGAAAAAATTGATTTGCATCCAGTGTGGATTTTTCTCGATAAGGCCACATATTTCTGAGTTTTGTTTTTATTTTTATGGCACGGATGTATTGTTTAATTTTTTGCGTGGTAAGAATGAGGCTGGGCTTTGCGTTTCGAATAATGGCTTCAACATTATTTAATTGCTTTAGAAATCGTTCTGGGTGGGGGTTGGGTGGGTGAATAGGAACGGGTATGAGGTTGGCTTTGAGGCATGCCAAGAAACTGATGAGGAAATCCAAGTGTGATGGATAGAGTAACAGCACACGTTCACCGGAATGGTATTTGGATTGTAAGCCGTTAGCATGCTGCTCGACCTTTGTTTTTAATTGCTGATAGGTGATTTTTATTCTAGGTGTGTCTAGTATTTCAAAGGCCACAGATGCAGGCTGGGTTCGCGCGTTGTCAGCAAGGTAATCTAAGATTGATTTCATACTTAGATAGTATCACGTTTGACATTGGGTGCAATAGTACGTGCTACGTTGGCCTAAAGTAATTTTTTTTATCTCTTGAGAGCAGCTGAAGCACTGTTCGTCCGCTCGATTGTAAACTTTCAGTCGTTGACTAAAGTAGCCCGGTTTACCATCACTGCCATAAAAGTCTTTCAGTGTGGTGCCGCCAGCGCTAATCGCTTGCCCAAGTACTTGTTTAATTGCGATCACGAGCTGCTCTAGGCGGGGTTGGCTAATCTGATTACACAGTCTTTTGGGGTTTATTTTAGCTAAAAACAACGCTTCGCTCGCATAGATATTACCCACGCCAACCACGACAGATTGCTTCATGATGAAAGTTTTAATGCTGGTGCGGCTTCGTTTTGCGTATCCATGCAGGTATTTTCCGTTAAAGTCGCTGCTCAGTGGCTCAGGCCCGAGTGAAGAAAAAAGTTTGTGTTCTGATATTGGGTCTTCAGTGTACAATAAGCATCCAAATCGTCTTGGGTCGTTGAACCGTATTATGTTCTCTGTGAGCACTAGGTCAACGTGATCGTGTTTTTTAAGAGGCTCATCTTTTTTGACCACTCTAAGGCAGCCTGACATGCCAAGGTGAAGAATCACGGTGCCTTTTGTGGTTCGAAGCAGAATGTACTTTGCACGCCTTGTGACCTCGTGGATGCGTTGGTTTTTGAGTGTTGTCTCGAGGTGCGCCTCAACCGGCCAACGAAGCTGCCTGTTACGGATAACGACGTTGGTGATTCTTTGTTTTGTAGCGGCTCCGGTAATGCCTCGGCACGTGGTCTCGACTTCGGGTAATTCTGGCATATCAATTTATTAATTATTTTTTAAGCGTTTGATTATTGTTACTGTAAGATGAATTTATGTGCTATTTGTTTTCAGCTCGTTAAAAAAAAAACCGCTGCTAGCGGTTTTTTAAGTGATTGCAATTATTTGCTGTGTTTCGGCATTTTCTTTTCTTTAAAAGTTGCGTAAGCTCGAATCCACGGATCATATTTACGATATGTCAGTTTTTCTGGGTTGTTTCTAACGTTTTTTCTGGTGTATCGTCGGTACCCAGATTCTTCAGAAACCATCATTATGATTTGTCTTTGACCTTTTGATTTTTTTGATGCCATTTTCTAACAACCTTTTGTTGATTTTTTTGATTACTTATTGCTCAGATCGTTTCAGAGCTTCTTCAAGACCGATCTTGTCAATAAGGCGGATAGCCTTGGTAGATAGTCGTAGTTTGACCCATTTCTGGTCAATTTCGCTCCAGAATCGCTTTACTTGCATGTTTAGGTTAAAGCAGCGATTGGTTCTTCTCTTTGAGTGAGAAACGTTATGACCGCGCATTTTTTTTCTGTTTGTGATTTTGCACATGTTTGCCATGATCTGGCTCCTTTCTAGGAATTTAATTCTTAAGCGCGAATTTATACCAAAGACACGAATTGTTGTAAAGTTTTCAACGCGCTTTTTTAAAAAAAAGTTGAAACTGACACTATTCTGGGTGCTGGTATTCTTTTTTTGCTTGTTGCTGGTGTGGATTTCTTGATCTATGCCAGTCAATCTATTTTTTTGTCCTTTTATTGAACGCATTGGGTTGGGTTCGAGTTCGCTGGTAAATCGGCTGCGAAGCCGGTATATTAATCCCCTTTAATCATGAATTTGAGTCAAGGATATCGACATGTACAAATCCGTTCAATTAAAGATACTCGATACGCGATTGGGGCGTGATTTCCCATTACCCACGTACGCGACAGAGGGGTCGGCGGGCCTTGATTTACGCGCATGCGTTGAGGAGTCATTAACGATTCAGCCTGGCGTGACAGAGCTGATTCCAACGGGGTTAGCGATGCATTTAGGGGATGCTAGTTTAGCCGCCACTATTTTGCCTCGATCAGGCTTAGGGCATAAACATGGCATTGTGCTGGGCAATTTGGTGGGCTTAATTGACTCCGATTATCAGGGGCCGCTGATGGTGTCTTGTTGGAATAGAGGTAACAAAGAGTATGTGATCGAACCGGGTGAAAGAATTGCGCAGTTGGTGATCATGCCCGTATTAAAAGCACAATTCGATATTGTCGATGATTTTCAATTAACAAACAGAGGAGAGGGTGGTTTTGGCAGTTCAGGACAACATTAAGATGAGTTATCGTCAACTAGAATCAGTGCCACAAGGCGTGTTTCGTACTTATGATATTCGGGGTGAGGTGAGTGAGCAGGCTATTAACCCGGATTTGGCTTATGCGATAGGCTTGGCGTTTGGCTCTATGGCATTAGCGCAGTCACAATCGACTGTGGTGGTCGGGCGCGATGGGCGATTGACTGGAAAGGAAATACAGCAAGGCTTGATTGCCGGGCTACGAGCAGCGGGCTGTTCTGTGATTGACGTTGGTTTGGTTTCCACTCCCATCCTTTATTACGCCACTAGCGTTCTTAAGGAAACCCAGACAGGCGTCATGGTAACGGCAAGTCACAACCCAAAAGGGGATAATGGATTTAAATTGGTGTTGAATGGAACGACTCTAAGCTCCGAAGGTGTTCAAGAAATCTATCAGCGTATTGTCGATCGTCGTTTTGTGTCTGGGCAAGGTGCACTCGAAACGCGCGATGTTGTCCCTGGTTATATCGAGGACATCGTTGGTCGCATTCAGCTGAAGCGCCCGCTGAAAGTGGTGGTGGACTGCGGTAATGGTGTTGGCGCGATTGCAGGACCACAAATACTCAAACGCTTAGGTTGTGATGTTATAGAACTGTACTGTGAGGTGGATGGCAATTTCCCCAATCATCACCCAGACCCGACTGTCCCAAAAAATTTAGTGGATATAATAGCTAAGGTAAAAGAGGAACAAGCCGATCTTGGGCTGGCATTTGATGGTGACGCTGATCGAATTGGTGTCATAACCAATGAAGGTCAGGTCATTTGGCCCGATCGACAAATGATGTTGTTTTCGCGTGATTGTTTAAAACGGTATCCCAATGAGCCCGTTATTTTTGATGTCAAATGCTCAAGCCATTTATCGTCAATCATCACTCAAAGCGGCGGTCATCCCGTTATGTTTAAAACGGGACACTCACTGATTAAAGCAAAAATGAAAGAACTCAAGGCGCCTCTTGCTGGTGAAATGAGCGGTCATATCTTTTTTAATGACGAATGGTTTGGTTTTGATGATGGGGTGTACGTCGCTTGTCGTTTGCTGCGTATTCTAAGTGAACAATCATCGTCGGCGAGTGCGTTATTCAAAACCCTGCCTGATAGTGTGAACACGCCGGAGTTAAAATTACCGATGGCAGAAGAACGTAAGGCGTCTTTTATGCAGCAGTTGATTGACGAGGCCAATTTTTCAGAGCAGTCTCGAGTGACCATTGACGGCCTGCGTTTGGATTTTGGCTATGGTTGGGGGCTTATTCGTCCTTCCAACACGTCGGCTTATTTGATTATTCGTTTCGAAGCCGAAACCCAGCAGCAGTTATATCAAATTAAATCAATTTTTAAGCGTGAGTTGTTAGCAATTGATAGTGGTTTAGAATTACCGTTTAGCTAAGTTACGTTACATCAGGGGTTGGTATGTTAGACCGAGCAGGCTATGTGAGGCCGGCGATTATTACGCGGCCCCGATCGCCTTTAGATTTTGTAGAAAGTTCAAATCACTTACGACCTGAATTAGAAGCCTGTTACAATTCGCTTGGCTTGTTATTGAGAGGGTTCAGATCAAAAGTTAGAGAATTAGTGCTCGAGGTACAGGAACTTTTGTCACGCTCTGATGTTAGCCCGATTTTTTCCGATCGGGTTTCTTGCGTTCGACGACTCATGAAGTTCAGATCTGAATTATTGACGCTCGATCTGTTGGCGCATCGTTTGCAGTGGCAATCACAGTCAGCTGATGCAAGAGTGTTGAGTATGCCGTGGTGTTATGCTTTTTCTCGCCAGGCTTATGATACGCTTTCTTCAAGTGGGTTTGCGCCGCTTCACTGTTTTATTGGAGAGCACAATGAAATCTTGCGGCGCATGATTGAAGATGATGTCGGCTTAGTGCGCTTTCTTAACATTATTCAACTGCATCACCGGTCTTCTCAACACGGTTTTTCCAGTGTTGGTGCGCGCTATCGGCGGGCTATGCCAAGTCGCTATTCTAACTCCAGCCCTGAGGGTCTCTTCTCCACTCGTTTAAGGTGTCTTTCTGTTGCAAGTCAAACAGCGCCTGATGATTCAAGCAGTCCTCAAAGTGGGACAAGCAATGCACTTCGACGCCGATCTCATTGAATGCGTTTTGCGCTTGCAGTAAGTCGTAGTTGAAAATAGCGAAGCAGTGTTTTACTTCTGCGTTGGCTTGCTGGATAGCGTTGATGGCATTAATAGCACTGCCACCGGTGGATATGAGGTCTTCGATAAGACACACTTTTTTTCCAGGCTGTAGGCGACCTTCGATTTGGTTCTTGGTGCCGTGTGCTTTTGCTTTAGAGCGGATGTAAATCATCGGTTTATTTAATCTGTCGGCGATCCAAGCAGCGTGTGGGATGCCGGCAGTTGCAGTGCCTGCGATAACATCAAATGTTTCTCCGGTGCTTTTAATCTTTTCAATAAAAGCATCGATAATTAGGTTTCTTTCGCGGGTTTCTGAAATGAGAATACGATTATCGCAATAGATGGGTGAGCGGATTCCTGAGCTGAAAGTGAACGGGTTGTCAGTGTCAATTTTAATCGCTTCTATTTTGAGCAAAAGCTGGAATGTGTCAGTACTATTCATAGTTGTCCCTTGTATGGCCAGTTAAACTGAAACAACATGGTATACCAATTTGAACAGAAATAACATTGTATTTGCTCGCATTCAACATTATATTGAACCCAGGTGAGCTAAAAGGGAGAATAAAATGCGAGTCATTAGTGTGAACTTAAATGGTATCCGTGCCGCAGGCAGAAAGGGGTTCTACCCGTGGTTAGAAAAGCAACAAGCGGATTTTGTTTGCATGCAGGAGACCAAGGCGCAAATGGCCGTTTTGACCGATGAGCTTTATCGACCCGAAGGTTACTATTCCGTGTTTTCGGATGCGGTTAAAAAAGGTTACAGTGGTGTGGGTATCTACAGTAAACAAAAGCCAGATAATGTGACTCATCATTTGGGGTGGGAGTGTGCAGACACGGAAGGTCGTTACGTTCAGGTGGATGTCGGGGATTTATCGGTGGTGTCTTTGTATTTGCCGTCGGGTAGCAGCGGTGAAGAACGCCAAGCGAAAAAGTTTGAGTTTATGCGACATTATCGAACTATTTTGGATGAGCAAATGCAGTCGGGTCGACGTTTTATTATTTGTGGCGATTGGAACATTGTGCACACCGAAAAAGACATTAAAAATTTCAAGTCCAATCAAAAAACGTCTGGGTGCCTCCCAGAGGAACGCGCTTGGCTGGATGATCTATTAACGCAAGGGCAATTTGTTGATGCTTTTAGAGAAGTGAATCAAGACGCGCATCAATACACGTGGTGGTCTAATCGGGGGCGAGCGTGGGATAATAACGTGGGTTGGCGAATTGACTATCAAATGATTACACCTAACCTGCGTGATACCGTTAAAGCCACCAGTATTTATAAAGACCAACGTTTCTCTGATCATGCGCCGTTAATTGTCGATTATGCCATGTGACATGCTGAATAAAGTGGTATTTAGATAAAAAAAAGCAAGACAAAGCGGATGACTTTGTCTTGCTGTTTCATGTAGTCTCGGTTTAGCGGCGTTTGCCAGTAAACTCCAATAATTCTAAGAATAGGTTCACTAAGTCTAAATACAAGCTTAAGGCCCCGCACAACGCCATTTTAAAAGTGTCTTCACGAGAAGCGTTGGGGCAAAACGACTGCTTGATTTTTTGCGTGTCGTATGCGGTCAGTCCGCTGAATATCAAAATACCAGCAGCCGACATGGCCAGTTGCGTGCTGTGTAGCTGCAAGCCTGGGATAAAGAAAGAACCGATTGATAAGATGATTAAACCAATCAGGCCCATGTAACAAAAAGAACCCACTGGGCCGAGGTCACGTTTAGTGAAATAACCCACAGCGCTTAAGCCAGCAAACGAAGCAGCGCAGATACCCAAAGTTTGAATGATGCTAGCCGAGGTGTACGCAAGCATGACCACAGACAATGTGAGACCGGATAAAATAGAATAAAGTACAGTTAGGCTAAACACGGTGCTGGCGCTAAAGCGTCTGAGTATACGGCTAAAAAACCAAACAAAAAGTAGTTGCCCGAGTAAAAGACCACCAAACAGTCCGCGGTTTGTGAGAATGGAGTGCATTAAGTGTGTATTCCGACTGGCGTAGTATGCCACGCCAAGTGTGAGGAATAAGCAGAGTGACATAATCATGTAAACATGGCTCATGAAGCGTGCTCTAAGATCGCGGTGTGAGTGTGATTGTGTTTGTAAAGGTGATTTCATAGTGTGTTTCCTTTTTGTGGTAAAGAGGTTTAGTTTTGTTTATATTTACTGTAAGTCATTGATTTTTTATTTATTAGACAACATTCTACCATTAAGTGTGGCGTAATTCCAGTATTCTGTATTTTTTTTAATCTATTTTGGTTTTTTGTTGCCTGTTAGGCGCAATCATACCGTGAGGTGAGAGCGTGCTTGTATCAAATAGCGACAAAATTAATAAATATCAATGATTTGATAAGCTGTTATCGCTGCATTTATTTGGTAGTATGACGGCAAATTAAGTTAAGGTGATACTCATGCAAATTGTTGTGTCCTTGTGGGATTTTGTGAAATTTGATAAGAAGAATAACACAATAGAGTGTGATCTTGAGCACCTTGAAAAACTTCAGCAGGCTTTTCCTGCTCTTAAAAGTTTGTTTATTGTTTATTCTTCGTTTTCACCTCCAAATGAATCTGGGGCGTTATTTCAAGTGCGCTCAAAAGAATCTGGCGTCAAACGTAAGGGGTTGGGTTTGGTTGGAGTGGCGTGTTTGAAAGACTATGTCAAAGGCATTTGCACTGAGTTTGGCTTAACCTCTGTTTTTCATTTTTTGCCACAGAATAAATTAATTACCTCGAAAAAAGTGTTTGTTGGTTTTAACCGCTTAAAGCTACATGGCATGGGTTTACACACGGTACCACCTTACTCTTTCCAAGTGGATAGTCTGCCGATTGAAGAGGGCGCACTGTTTCACAATACGGAGTATTCGCATTTTTTTTCTGCTGGTGATACTGTGATTCCATCAACGAACTATGGTGCAGGCGCATTGTCTTTATGCGAACGTTTTTCAGTGGAGTCGCAAGATGCCCCAACTGAGGTGACGGTTGTGAGTGATATTGATAACACATTGTTATTGGATTACATTTACAAGCTCACAAAAAAAACGGCAATTAATCCTTTCCTGGTGTCTTTGTTGAAACAACTTTGTCGTCGTCCAGGAATGCTTGTCAAGTTTGTTCCGCTGACTGCTCGCTACAATTTTGAATTAGCAACTGAGTTGGGTGAATATTATGATGAAAACAGTAATGGTCATGCTATTTCATTAAGATCAATTTTAACCGCATTAGAAACAAGCATGAATGAGTATCAAGAGCAATTCGCGTTTGAATGTAACATGCGTGACTTATGGGATAATGCCATTTACACTCGAACTATTAAAAATCATGAGGAAAATGGTAGGATTGTTCATTACCCTAAAATTTGGGTGGTAGCACAGCGTATCTGGAAGAATAAAATCACCAGCCCACAAGTCCTGTTAATCGATGATCAAGATGTTGAAATACAGCCTTGGGCGCTGAAGAACTTGTATGACACTATTCATTCGAGCGTGGTGACAGAAGTACTCGGTCTCGCGATGCATTGTCAGGATTATCATGAATTTTTGTCTGAAAATTTAAACCAACTCAGTCAACTGATTGAGCGTCGAAAAAAGGCTCACAATACCGTTGAACATACAAAAAAAAGCGTTTCGTCAAGCTCGCGTCGTGTTAGTCTATTTTCTTCTGTTCCTAGCTTAAAACAACAACAGTGGGCTTTGTTTAGTCAGGTTTTTAAAGAACTTGTGATGTTTGTCTGTGTAAAAAAAGGGGTGAGTATCACCACACTGCAATCGTCAGAAAAGCCACAAGTGCAAAAGACTCGATTGACCCAGATGGTAGACAGCTTATTTGTAACACCGATTGCAACCGCAAAAGTCAGCGATCATCTTGTGCAAAAGATATCGGAATTGGATTCACCGACTTCTGTAAAAGAGCAAGCAGATAAAAAAGTTGATGAGGTCAGAAAAGGCCTTGTTAATGGATAAGGCCTTGGGGAACAAAGAGTATGGTGTAACCTAACAGGTGTAATACACTGGCATCTTTTAGATGCTGTAAGCTCGTCGTAGATTGATATTTACGACTGTTGCTTGGTCTGCTTTGTTGTTTTCAGGCTTGAGACGTTTTAATTTTTTTGTAAGCTCAAGCGATAACCTACTAGTAAACCAGTTGGTTTCACCGAAATGATTTTTTGCGTACTCAAATATTCGGATCCCGTCTTTACTTGCATCTTGAAAAGAACAGGGGTGATTCCAAGTGATATCTGCTAGACATCTGAATAAAAGTAAGTCTTGATTGATGATAGCGTAATCGATGGGCTTGAATCCTAGCGCTGTTTTTTGGTGAAACAACTCAGGTTTTTTTTCGCCAAGGTATTGAAGAATGTCTTGTTGATTGCTGATGGCGGCGAGATGCGCCAAGTTTGCGTTGTTGCAATTACACAGTAAGAGGTTATCAGGTGATTCTTCGGAGTCTAGCTTTGTCACGAATTGGGGTAAGTCGCCTGCTTTGATGCATGCGAAGAGGGATTAAATTTTATTGGAAGCGGTATTGAATAAAGTGGGTCTCATGTTGTCTCCTTTTTTTGCGCTTACATTACCAACTGTGAATCGCAGCGTCAATACAGTATCGCTGTTAGATGGAATAAAATTATTAAGGTGTGGTTTTATTGTTTATGAATGGATCAGCTTGGGGTATAATTACTGTGCTTATGATGTTTGGGGAGTGAATGATGAGCAATCAAGTTGATGATCAAATTGCATGGAAACGTCTACAAGTCGTGTGGATTGTTTTGTTGAGTTCTGTTTTTTTAGGTTCTTTGTGCTTTGTGTTTTGGATAAACCTGTCGGCTAGTTCGTCATCTTTTCTGCGAATATGTTTACCAAGTCTGATTGTCTTCGCTTATTTACTGCAATTATGCAGTTTTTTATCTTCGTGCGTATATCGACGCGGTGCTGGTTCAACATTGTTGTCTCATCATCGGCGGTTATCTAATGTCTGCACGTTTTACTTTGTATTCAGTTCTCTATTCTGGGTATGGTTTATTGGTGCTGTGGTTGGCGTGTCGAAATATCGTGCCTTTCTACATCCAATTACTGGCTTGGATGATTCATTTTCTTTTTTCTACGTTTTTTATGGGTTACTCCAGTTGTGGATGTTTGTGTTCTCATTTATTGGCTTTCTATCTGCGCGTGATCATATTGGGTTTGGTAAGACAAAGTAATACGGTAACTGGATTGCTTCGGAGCTAACGCTCCTCGCAATGATGGGAGAGCTGGATTGCTTCGGGCTAACGCCCTCGCAATGACGAAAGAACTGGATTGCTTCGGAGCTAACGCTCCTTGCAATGACGGGAGAGCTGGATTGCTTCGTCGCTGACGCTCCTCGCAATGACGAGAAAAAACACCACATGAAACAGTAATAAAAAGCTAACAATTTAATGATGAG
>CACHNP010000018.1 GCA_902581285.1 uncultured Gammaproteobacteria bacterium
AAGCTTCTCAGCATAAACATGGACAATTACTATGCTGATTTCACAGTTGATTCATCAAGCTCCATTAGTGTTATGAAATTAATACCAATAATGCAGCTAGAGCCCATTAACAAAATTGGATCACCGTCATGAATGAATTTAATAAAACAACCATAATCAAACAGTTTGACAGCAAATAGGCAATAATTTACGAACAGATAAAATAAACAGCAAGTTGTACTTTGAGCTAAAGAATGAAAGACGAAGAGCAAGAGAACAGGATAAAAAATCGATATCCAATGGAAGAGAACTGTGGATAAAAGTAGCAAAGGATGCACAGTATATACTTGACACAGTCAGCAAGGACCTTGAAATCATGTGCTGGTTATGGGAAGCATGGACAAATATAGATGGGTTAATCGGCATGAAACGTGGTTTAGTATTAACACGTGAATTATTACAGAAATTCTGGCCTCAATTGCACCCGATCGATAACGAGATATGTTGCCTTCAACCAATCGAAAACTTAAATGGCGCATCACGCCCCGGACCGCTTATAGACGCACTCAATAATATCATTGTGTTTAAGTCAAGTGAAAAGAACTACAACAAAAACGACTTACTTCACATTCTAAAACAGAACTCAGACAGTGGTAAAAGAGAACTTATTAGCAAACTTGAACGATTAAATTGCAATCACATAAAACATCTTGAGTCCACAGTTAATCAATGTATAGAAGAACATAAAGAGCTCTGTCAATGGATAGATCAGCTAGAACAAAACGTTTGCGTAGGAAGCTCAAACATCAAAAACAATCTTGAGGAGTGGTCCACCCTGATATCATGGCTGAAGAACAGTGTCAATGTTACAACATCAGAAGAAACCTGCAAAATGGATACTAGTAAAGACAACGAGCCAATTGACGGTAAATCAATCGAATTACAATCACAGAAAAGCACGCACAGCCGAAAAAACGCACTTAAGCACATCCGTATGGCTGCAGACTATTTTATCACCCACGAACGTCACTCTCCAGTCGCTTATTTACTCGATAAAGCAATTCGATGGGGAGACATGTCGTTACCGGAATTACTAAATGAGATTATTGACGATGAAAAAATACGTCGAGAAATCTTTACATTAACTGGCATAAATAATCAACCAAGGAGATAAGCATGTCAAGCATCAACGATAAACTTAACAACGTTCGAAAACCACGTATTCATATAAAATACGATGTGGAAACTGAGAATGGTTCCGTTCAAAAAGAACTGCCTTTTGTGGTCGGTGTCATGGGCGACTTCAGTGGTAATCAGAAAAACAAAGAAGAAAAGCCATTAGAAGAACGCAAATTCATAAAAATAGACTCAGATAATTTCGATGATGTGATGAAAAAAGTAGAACCGTGTATTGAAATTAGAACTGAAAACACGCTTGTGGATCGAGATGAAGACCTAGCAGTGCAATTAAAATTTAAGTCACTAGAGGATTTCGAGCCAGCCAAAGTAGTCGACCAGGTTCCTGTATTAAGAGAACTAAAAACAGCGCGTGATAAACTTCGTGATTTATTAAGCAAAACAGATCGATCAGACGAACTCGAGAAACTATTAGAGGACATATTAAATAGTCATGAAAAAATCCAAGCATTAGCAAATGAACTCGGTTTAAAACGGCAAGAAGAAACAAATAAATAAGGAGACGACATGACAACAGTTACAACAAGTATCAAAAGTACTGACACTGCCTTGGTGCATTCAGACTCTATTTTAGACCAAGCAATAGCAGCAACCAAACAATCACAACCAGATCAAGTCAAAGGATTACTAACTGCTCTCACGAATAAGGCCTTAAATGGCACCATTCGCTGGGATAGAAATATAATTAAAACCCTTACAAATGCAATTTCAGAAATAGACGAGGCCATATCAAAGCAACTTATTAAAATCATGCATCATGCCGATTTTAAGAAAATTGAGGGAAGCTGGAGAGGTATCGACCATTTAATTAAAAACACCTCAACAAGTACTGAACTAAAAATAAAATTAATCGACATATCAAAAAAAGATTTAAAAAAAGATTTTGAAAAATCGGGTGAATTTGATCAAAGTTCATTATTCAAGAAAATCTACGAATACGAATTCGGCATGCCAGGAGGTGAACCGTATGGGGTGCTCCTTGGTGATTATGAATTCAGCAATCACCCAGCAGACATTTCGCTTCTACAAGACATATCCGGCGTGGCTGCAGCAGCTTTTTGCCCGTTCATCAGTTCAGCTAACCCTGCCCTATTTGGATTTAATCACTGGACGGATTTAAAAAGGCCAAGGGATCTCGAAAAGATCTTTGACTCAGTTGAATATACGCAATGGAAATCATTCCGGGACAGCGATGACGCACGATTTGTCAGCTTAACGTTACCTCGCGTTCTCGCGCGTTTACCGTATGGAGAAAAAACGCAACCGATTAGTGAATTCTCATTCGAAGAAACATTAAGTGATACACGGGAAAGCCTAGAAATGGAACACCAACACTACTGCTGGATGAATGCATGTTACGCTATTGGCGAGAAACTTACCACGGCTTTCAGAGATCATGGCTGGTGCACTGCAATTCGAGGCGCGGAAGGTGGCGGTAAGATTGAGAATCTCCCCGTACATATCTATAAAAGTGAATCTGGTGACACTGATATGAAGTGCCCCACTGAAGTTGGTATAACTGATCGCCGTGAGGCAGAATTAAGTAAATTGGGATTTATGCCAGTATGTCATTATAAAAACACCGATTACGCTGTTCTATTTGGGGCAGAAACCACTCAGAAGGCGAAGCATTATGACACCCCAGAAGCCACAGCAAATGCCGCTATTTCAGCTAGACTTCCATACCTAATGGCAACCTCACGCTTTGCACATTACCTAAAAGTCATGGCAAGAGATAAAATTGGGTCGTTCATGGAAACAGAAGATGTCGAAGCGTGGTTAAATCGTTGGATATTACAATATGTAAACGCCAACCCTCAATCTAAGCAAAATTTAAAATCAAAATACCCATTAGCTGAAGCAAAAATAAAAGTGGAGCCAATACCTGGTAAACCAGGTTGTTATCAAGCAGTAGCATGGCTTAAGCCATGGTTACAATTAGAGGAATTAACCACTTCGATGAGGTTGGTTGCCGAGATACCCAAAACAGCTAATGAGTAATGGAAATACAACATGATAATGAGTCAATCGTCATTACATAATATTATTGCTGGCTTGATTGGTCGAATTAACCACTCGATCAATCAACTCACTAATGACATACTCCATCATCGTGACTTCCAATCGCTTGAAGCCAGCTGGAGAAATCTACATCAACTTACAGATGAATTAGGTGAGGTGCAATCTCACTCAGTTATAATAAAACTATTGAGTCTTAGCTTTTCAGAATTAGCGAAAGAAACAATTGAGCATAATCACAATGCAGGTCATAGCGAATTACACAAAAAAATATATTCAGATGAATTTGACCACCCAGGTGGTGAGCCGTATTCAGTATTATTAATCGATTTTGAATTTCATCACAAGAAAAAAAACAAGATTGACTGCGTTGAGGTGCTTCGAGGCTTGCTGAGTATTTCATCTTCGAGTTTCTGTCCTATCATCACGGGCGCGTCATCTAAACTGTGTCAACTTGAGTCATGGTCAGAATGCAAACCCTATCACAACTACAGACAACTATTCAAACAAGAAGAATACACGAAATGGAATAATTTAGCTGAAAAAAAATCTGCTCAGTTCCTGGCATTAACAGCACCTAAAACACGTGTAAGGAAATTATATCAAAACTCAGATGTCTACAAAGAAAATTATTTTTTTTATGAAAATAGCAGTCATCATTCGGATTACCTGTGGGGAAATAGTGCGTACCGTTATGTAAGCGCAATACTAGCCTCACAGTATTCAACAGGATGGTTTTTGAATATAGAGCAAACATTAGGTAACCAAATGGCTTCCGATAGGCACCAACAATATTTGAATGAAACTATGCGTACGGAATGTTTAATTACTGACAAACTTGAACAAAATCTCAATAGCATAGGTTTAATTAGTATAAGAGAGAGTAGTATAACGCGAGATCAGATGGTGTATTCGCAACCTTCATTACACACACAGAATTATTCCAATTGTGATAATCAAACTTATTGCACCATTCCCTATTTACTGTGTGTTTGCCGTATTGCTCAGACGTTAAAATTCATCAGCAGGGATAAAATCGGCTCATTTCAAACAGCGCAGGAATGTGAAACCTGGATGACTAATTGGCTGCTAAAATACAGTTCATCAAATGATGCGCCACTAATGGAAACACAATTAAAGTACCCCATACATAAATCAAAAGTCAGAGTATCTAAGTCTGTAAATCAACCGGGAAAATACGATTGCACTATCAACATCTCACCTCACACATTAATAGATGGTATAGAAACCACGCTCCAGTTAAGCACACACATCCAACCTCATTTTTCCCAGGAGAAAATAAATGCTTAATAAGAAAACAAATATTAAACCAATACCCATACTGTATCGTTTTTTACTAGATACAAGTAATGACAAGCAAATTCCTAGCGTGACAATTGATGAGTATAAAGAGATAATTCGTTTAAGTTTACAAACATTACTTAATACAAAATTTTCACATCACCATCTAAAAAAAAATTGGTCACACGCACTAAATAGTGGCCTTGGCTATGGCATAAATCATTTAGCAAGCATGAAAGAGAATATTAAATTAAATAAAAGTGCACTATGCGAACAAATAAAATCAACAATCTCATTATACGAAACCAGGTTACAAAATATTATGGTTACCCAAAGCGACGCGCTAGTAAAAAATAATGTCATTGGCATAACGATTCAAGGGAGTCTAATTATAAACAACCATGAACAAATCATATCGTATGAATCCTATATTAACCCAACAGAACAACGAATTAGCATATTAAAAGGATTAAGTTTATGAAAAGCGAATTACTGACTCTTTACAACGATGAGCTTGCGAAAATAAAAAAAGAAGCACACAATTTTTCGAAAAGACACCCACGGGTTGCCGCCTCTCTGTCATTGAGACAAAACGCCATCCATGACCCAATGATTTCACATCTCATTGAATCCTTCAGTTTTACCAGCGCAAGAATAAAACAACAATTAAATGATGAACACAAGCTATTTTGCCAAACATTATTACAAGAGCTATATCCAAGCGCCATAAGACCCAGACCATCCAAATCAATTATCGAATTCCAGCCCAGCGAAGGCAATCAAGCAACTGTTACAATACCACAACACTGCCTGTTAAGTGGTAAAGATAATCACGAACACTGTCGCTACCAAACTAGCTGCGACACGATCATTCTTCCTTTATCGATTACCAATATACAGTTAAATCGATGGATTGAAAGTCCACAATACAAATTTGGATCAAAAACTCCAAAAAGTTGTCTACAAATTAAATTTAAACTCAATCAAAGCATAAATCCAAAGCAATTTACAACCAACTCATTTCGTCTCTATCTTAATTTAGACACGCAATTTATTGCAGAAATGTATGAAATACTAGTGAATCAATTTACCTATGCCACCTTTACGCAAAACCAACAGACGCAGATCGTGAATCAGTCTCAAATAAAAGCATGCGGAATTACACCAACAACCTCAAATCAGGCACAGCATATTGAAAAAAACAACCGCTTACACTTACTATCGCAGTATTTTCATTTCCCAAACCAGTTTTATTTTGTGGATTTCATAATGGAACAGCCTTTTATTCATGAATCTGACGAGTTTTCGTTTGAATTCTATTTCAATCGTCACTCTTCAGCAGTGGAGCCGCATATTACAAATCGGTCATTACTATTAAATTGCACCCCAATAGTAAACCTATTTACGATCACGGCAGAGCCTATTCAAGTCATCAAAGGCCAATATGAATACACTGTTAAAATTAACCCTTACGTATCAGCTAATAATTACGGTATTCACCAAATAAAGCAGGTCTCAATAATAATGGAAAATGGTGACACCAAAGTCATCTCGCAATATTTAAATAATACTAGTGAAAATGAAGACACCGGTATCTATTGGACTAACAGATGGGAAGAATTTAGTGACGGCACAGATGGAAGAGAAGAGGAATGCATTCTCACCTTACTGGATGATAACGGAGAAGTAGGCAGAATAAGTGGTGCCACTATTCTCGTTGAAGTGACAGCAACCAACCATAATACCCCTCAAAGCATGGCAAACCAACAGGACCCTCTGCAATTTTGGGAAGATGATTATTCGAGTTTTTGCACACCTCAATTACTATATGCTTTCACTCCGGTAAAGCCATTACTCAATGGCCACCATCAATCATGGAATCTAATCAATCATCTTAAGATTGATCAAGCACCAATAGGAAACAATAACGACACCATGGGCTGGTTGCATAGCCTTCTACAGTTATATAAACAGGAAGACAATTACAGTGAACATATCATACGCTGTATAGAGAGCATCACCACTGAACAAGCCATCAAGTCGCTTCAAGATTATAATGGTATTGGTTATCTGCATGGAACCATTATCCGCATTAAAATCACACCCGATACCACTGACTATGAAAACATCTATCTTTTTGTCAGCATACTGGCTGATTATTTCTCTAAAAACAGCATGATTAATAGCTTCACAGACACACGTCTTGTCAATTCTGACAACAAGACTCTGGCAACATGGTGTTCAACACGAGGAAATAAGGCATTACTATGAACGTATTAAATAATAATCAACTATTTGAATACCTGTACGTACATGCTAGGGAAATTAACGATAAACAGATTAATGACAGCACACAACGATATTCTATTAAGCACGAATATTCAATTGCGTTCCCCTGCACTGCTTATAGGAAAAATGAGCGCGCTGATTCACTATTCATCAAAACACTTGGCCTAATCAATCACACTGGGATTATTCCATTTCATTATTTAGAAACAATCATTAACCTTAAACACCAGCAGAAGCACGCATTGGGCGAATTCTTTGATCTTTTTTTAGCTCGAATGATCAATCATAGTTACTCTGCATGGCTAAAAAACAGGCCCATACGACAGTATAGAAATAATTCAAATCCATACTACCACAAGGTAATTAAATCACTCATAGGAACTAACACTAGCAATACGCAAACTCATCAATTTAGTGTTCAACAATTTTCTAGACTATATACATCAGCCACAAAAAACTGTGCCTGCTTGGAAAGCATCATCAGTCTCTACACTCAAAAAAGGGCCCGAGTTGAAGAAAATGTGGGTCAATGGATAGAAATGGATCAAAGTCAAAAAAACCCCATTGGAAGTGAACAGAAACAACCAGCGTTGGGCGGTTTAAATTATCGAATTGGTACGCAGCTTTGGGACAGACAACGTCACATTAGAATACACATAGGGCCACTCAATCTCGTAGAACTGCATCAGTACTTACACAATCAAGCCTTCATTTCTCAACTACATCAACAAATTCGATCCTACTTACCGCAGCCATTAACCTACGATATCCAATTCATTATTGCCAAAGACAATATTAAACCAATTCAAATCGGTAACACAAACAAAGCATCATTGGGCTTTACGACTTGGTTATGCTCTAAGCCATTAAGCCGAGACCAGAACAACATTATCTTAGGAGAGCCGCATGGACCATCATGACCTACATTTATTGATTGAAAAGTTAGAACCAAGCAGCAAACAAACACTGGAAGCTGCTGTGGCATTAGCCGGTGAACTAAACCAAGCCACTTGTGAAATAGCACATTGGTTCTACTGCATACTGAAAAAATCCGACCAAATTAATGCTGTTTTCAAACAACACCAAATCAATAAATCCGTCATGAGTGATTCGCTGTACAGATTTATTCAATCATTGCATCAGCAAACCAACACGATTCCGACATTCTCAGCCGATATCATTGAGTGGTTGCGCGATGCATGGATGCAAGTTGCGATAGAATCGAAAACACCACGCATCAATGATGTCGAGCTATTGGTAGCTTTATTTAATCATCCGAAGCGATACCAAATAATCACTCACATCGTACCTGAATTAACACAACTTGACACTGCAAAGTTGTGCGCTGATTTACAACAAATCAGACCCAAGACAATGACGAATAATAATCAAGAGCCGACCTCGAGCGCGATCAAACAGTTCACGATCAACCTTAACACAATGGCAAAAGACGAGAAACTGAGCCCTGCCGTTGGGCGCGATAACGAAATCTACACATTAACCCAAGTCTTATTACGCAAACGGCAAAATAACCCAATACTGATAGGTGAGCCTGGTGTTGGCAAAACAGCGATCGTTGAAGGATTGGCTCTTAATATCGTTAATCAACACGTACCAAAAGCATTACAGAGTATCACCATCCTGTGTTTAGACATGGGTCTATTGCTTGCGGGGGCATCTGTCAAAGGTGAATTTGAAAAACGCCTAAAAAATTTGATTAATGAGATTAAGCAAGCCGAAGATGACATCATATTATTTATCGATGAAGCTCACACCCTGATTGGATCAGGCAATCCTGCGGGTGGCCTCGACACAGCCAACTTGCTCAAACCCGCATTAGCACGAGGCGAATTTCGCACCATAGCCGCCACGACATTTACAGAATACAAACTGCATCTTGAAAAAGATGCAGCACTCTCACGTCGCTTCCAAAGCGTTGTGGTGGATGAGCCTAATGACGATCAAGCTTTGCAGATGCTCAGAGCAATTAAACCGTCTTTGGAATCACATCACGGTGTCTACGTTAAAGATTCAGCATTGGAGACCGCAATCAAATTGAGTCGACGTTATATTGCTGATCGTTTTTTACCAGACAAAGCGATCAGTTTATTGGATACGGCATGCGCCCGCAATGCTTTGCAAAGACAGGCCGAGCCCAAAGCGTTGCAAAAAGCTGACAGTCAACTGTATTATCTTAAACGAGAACTGACCGCGTTTAAACAACACCGTTGTATTGAAAACGACAATAATAGAGAACAATCACTCACGGAAAGTATTCGTGAGACTAAGCAAACCATACAAACAATCAAGCTGGAGTATAAAAAAGAAAAACTGCTGATTAACAAGCTAGATAAATTGCTAAAAAGTAAAAAAAGTGCGAAATTAAAACAGCAGCAATTTCAAACACGCATGAACGAACTAGCACTGCTACACAAAATACATCAACACATACCCTATTGCGTTGACGAGAGAACAATAGAGCAGCTAATCACCGAATGGACGGGGGTTCCTCTTGAGCGACTATCATCAGACATGAGGACAAGACTAGACGCGTTAAATAAGGACCTGAATAAAGCGGTTCTGCAGCAAGATTATGCCACTAATATTATCATCCGCAACATGACACAAAGCTTGCTTCAACTTCAGGACCCTAATAAACCGTTAGGCGTATTCTTATTTTGTGGCCCTAGCGGTGTCGGTAAAACGCACACTGCTCAAACCGTCGCGAATCTCTTTTTTGGCTCAAGCTCACATTTCACTGTTCTTAATATGTCGGAATTTAAAGAAGCACACAAAGTATCCACCTTATTTGGATCACCTCCAGGATACGTGGGTTATGGCGATGGAGGGGTACTCACCGAAGCAGTGCGTCGACAACCGTATCACTTGGTGTTAATCGACGAGATAGAAAAAGCACATCATGAAATCCACGAGGTGTTTTACCAAATTTTTGATCAAGGCAAAGCCAAAGACAGTCAGGGGCGAGAGATTAACTTCACTAACACCATTTTTATCTTAACCACGAATATTGGATCTAAACTATTAAGTCATAACAAGGCAGGAAGCATGAGTGACACCCTGCCTTTGTTACGTCAACAGCTATTAAACCACTTTAAACCAGCATTTTTAGGCCGCTTAACCACCGTGCCTTTTATTGGGTTAGATAAGACTAGCGCGGACAACATCATCAAAAATAAACTAAGCCAACTTCAGCATCGAGTCAAACAGCATCACAAGGTCGAGCTGACCTTTGATGACAAGACTGTGAATTTAATTCGCAAGCAGGCGAACACTGATTTAACTGGCGCAAGAGAATTTGATCAATTGATTGATAAGCTTATTATACCGCAAATCACCGAAACGCTGTTAAGTTATAAAGCTGAAATTCTGACATAGAAGATAGGGAATCGATCTAAATTCTTTTCACTATTGAAACGGTTTTACAAACAGTAAACATGCTTAGTTATATCTGAGTTAGTCACTATCACACTTTGATTTTATCATTCGACTAACCCAATCATCGAATTGTTCGTTATTATCTAACGCATCGATATGCATACGATTTTATTGAGTTTATTTCTTTCATCCCTAACCTAGCTCTTAATCATTTCCTTTTTAATTTTTAATTTTTACTGTCAACGTACAGAAATCCTTATTTTTTTTATTCTGGGCCATTTTATCGTATTTTTCTTCAATTTTTTGAAGGCAACAAAACTCTTCACAAGATATTCTATCATTATTTAGCAAAGGAAATTTTGTATGAAAATAGGATAAAACTTTTTTTTTGATTTCAGAGTCAGATTTACAAAACTTATTATTATTGAAGTAGATCTTATCAAAAAGAATTGACTGAAGAAATTCTGTATACCAAGCACTATCCCAAGTATCACCCATACTCACAGCCTCACAGAATTTGTTTTTTTTTAACCAATAATCATCCAGTATTTTATTAGCGCACTGTTTAACCTGAACACTGTGACTAGGTTCAGAAGTATATTAAAAAGCACTAGATTGTTCTCGCGATGCTTAGGTAAGTGAAATTTGACTCAACATCACTATAACCACAATCACCTTTACTTTCAAAAATTTGATCATGATTTTATCCTCACAGTTATCATAATCACGTCGTCAATAAAACAAATATCTCATCTAACGAGTTTACAAGCATAGAACTCTAATCTAATAGGTACAGACAAGTCTGATTAACCTATTAGCCAATGTTTTATTACCAAGAATACCGAAGTCTTCATAGCACAAAATCTTAAAACTCAACCATGGTTGAATGGTTTGAGAGAACACATGATTTTATTCATTTGAATTTTTTTTAGTCTTTTAATTTTTCCAATACCCTGAACAAAATCTACGTTGGAAAGTATCATCGTCGTCTAGATATGAGCATTCCATCAGTGGAGTCACATGTGTGTCACAATATTCTTTAATCGCATATGATAATTCAACATATTTCTGAGAATATTCTCTTTTCTCATTTTCATCTTCTAGAAGTACAAAGTTGCAAGTTTTGTCAAGATCATCTCTGTAACCCACAATATGTCCAGGCACGCGCCTTAGATGTCCAACGTTTGCCAAGTTCGATAAAACACAAACATCTAAATCAGCCGCATCTAAACAACCCATTTTAAGAGTATATATAGCATATTGATCTGCCGGAGTTTCATTTGTCGCTTTCAATATTTGATTAAAAAAATCTCCTGGCTTACCTATTTTTTGTTGTGAAGCATATGACACTCCACTTATCAGTGAAAATACCACTGCAGATAAAACGATTTTTTTCATGATTGTCTCCTCATAATTGTTACCCGGATGTTATAGAACATTTTTTAACGATGTCAAATCAACACAAGAAAAAATAAAGCCTATACAAACAATGACTTAGGAATTAGATAAAAAAAACAGCACAGAAAATAAAGAAAGGGGTGATCGTGACTAAAAAAATTAGATGGTTATGAAGGAATATTTAAACACCCATAACTAACCGGATTAATGATAACAAGCAATGAAAATTGTCAATCAACAAGGTCAATCCACACTAGAGTAAGAAGCTGTCTTTGAACCAGGATTCAACAGTGGTTCTTTGATAGCATCAAGCTTACTTCGGCACAGATTATCTGTCTTGTCATTATCGCCCTCTCCTCGGGGTGATAAACGTTTTTTTGCGACTTGCTCTGAAATATTATCAACCTCCTCAACGATGTTCTTAAAAAAACACGAGTCCAATTGTCGGCCGATAAATCACTGGCATTGAAATCGACATTAACTTTATCTAAAACAGAATATTTCTGAATGATGAAACTCTCAATGAGATCATTGTATTTTTTTTCGATATTCAATGTGGAAGCTTGCACTCAACAAAATCCCAGCCTGTGGGTTTTAAAGTTTGAGCTTCTACGTTAAATTGCGGCTTTGGATTTTGTCGATTTAGCTGCTTCTTAAGCTGTCTGTGTCATTTTCCAAGACGCCCTAGCACAATTGTTCTGGGCTGATCTGTCAGCAATGGGATGACATGCTTCCAAAGATGATCAGGTATACGTGACTGTTTTTAGCAAAAAGCGCGCCATTCCTTAAATTCATCAATGCCTTAAGACAGAGATAACTATTCTAATTTCATAATCCATTCCTTATATATGTGGATGGATTGATGCTACCAGATCCGGATTATGCTTTCATGCACGCTTGCAGAAGGAATACGGTATGCACGTTTGACTGTTGACTTTCAAACAATAGTTGACTAATCTTTTTGGTGATCGGGCGACAAATCACAAAAATCATTACCTTCTTCATTGAACTCGGTGAATTTAATATCGAGATTATCCATACAATAAGACTCCTCACTAGATATTTGACCCTAATTTAACAAAAGTAATATTGTATCGATGTGTGATAAAACATCACTCCATTTTGTATTGCTGCATTACGGATATTGAAGATGATATTTTTCAATATCATCTTCAATATCTTCATAGCAACCTACTACATCTTCATCGGAAAGAATAGTAATACAGCTCTCTAAATGAGCGGTTTAGAATCCGTCTACTATTACATCTTCACACTCTTTAATCGTATCAGCTGGTTCTGCTGAGCAGCATACTTTAAATTCTCCAGTAGAGTCCGCGCCTGTCAACTGATTCCAATCGTGCCTGCACTCACTCTTATACAAAACTTTACCGTCAATTTCAGAATCACTCGAATTTGGTAACTTACATTTGTCTCCAATGGTATAATCCGGAATAACATCACAGCATACACGCTCACATATGTCATCGTATGTAAAACCTACTTCGCATTGGGTGGGTGTACCACAATAACCTTTCCCGTTGTTACATGGGTGACCGTAGAGATACTTACTCTCTGCGTATGACACCGAATATATCGATAAACAAAACAACAAGGGAACTGTCGCTATCAATTTCAATAAAGTCCTACACCGACCACGCTGATGTTTATGCTTGTGCTTGTGACTGTGTACATTTACATGTTCTGCTGGTGTAGTTAGACCACTAGTTAGTAAAAGCGCAGTGCATATGATACGATATTTTTTCATGGTTCTCTCCTCATGACTGTTGCTTAGTAGTTATAGAACATTTTTTTGCAATATCAAGTTAAAGCAAGAGGAAAAAAAACGATAAAAAAATAATAATTTACTGATTAGTTTTGAAAGCCATCAGGCCACCCAACTATAATTTCAAATAAGGAACTACAAAGTGAAAAATAATCAGTTAGATACTGATAGTAATATGGCCTTGACTGACTGGATTAATGCCAACCGACAATCATAATTCGATGAAAAAGCATCCATAAATGAAGTCAATCCACACTAGAGTAAGAAGCTGTCTTTGAACCAGGATTCAACAGTGGTTCTTTGATAGCATCAAGCTTACTTCGACACAGATTATCTGTCTTGTCATTATTGCCCTCTCCTTGGAGTAATAAACGTTTTTTTGCGACTTGCTCTGAAATATTATCAACCTCCTCAACGATGTTCTTAAAAAAACACGAAGTCCAATTGTCCGCCGATAAATCACTGGCATTGAAATCGACATTAACTTTATCTAAAACAGAATATTTCTGAATGATGAAACTCTCAATGAGATCATTGTATTTTTTTCGATATTCAATCTCGATCATTCTCATTGTTTTATCGTGTATAGAGGTAAACGGTGTGCGATCGCAAGATTCTAAGGCACATAATACAGCCACGTCCATTAAAAGGAAAAAAGCGTTACGTAACCAGCACCATGCATTATCGGGGACACCATCAGCATAGAGGGAGAAAAATTGACATTCCTTACAATGGTCAGAGTTAGATAAGCAAAGTATCACTGCCACAAAGTTAGCGATTACCCATATTGGTATGTAAAGTATAAGTAGAAACTCGATGTGTCTACGTGGTGAAGAATAGGAAACAAAAGATACCCGCTTCCACCCAAGCTTGGCAGCATAAATATCATAGAAAGACGTCGTTTTCGACTTAAATGCTCGGCGATATTTCTTAGCGAGTTCATCAAACATGTCCGGATAATTTTTAACTTTTGAAAGAACACTGTTTTCAAAAAACTGCATAGCAGCAACAAACTGGGGATTAGCGTTAGAAAAGAGTATGTCGTTAGATAATTCCAATTGTGTTTGACGTATTTCCAAGAGATTCGTTTTCACGGATGACACATCGGTCGAAAGTCTGCAACTATTCTTGTAATCGTGCGAAATGAGCTTGAACAAAAATGAGCGAAAGAAAAAACAGAATTTTGAATTTAGTTCTGATATGCTATAGAGCTTCCATAACATTTCCTTACCTAGAAGTGACAAAACGCTATCGATTTTCTGTCCGTTATTTCGATAGTGTTGCTTTATCCAATCTAAGGTATCCAAAATTAATTTCACACAATGAAAGGGTAATTCTTTTTTGTTAAAAACGATGGTATGCACATTTGACTGTTGCCTTTCAAAACAATAGTTGACCATCATGTTGAGTTGACTAACAACCGATGAAATTTTAAAAGATAATTCAGGGTCATTTTTATCCATTCTTTCGTTAATAAAATGCCGAATTGTGGTTATCGCCATCACAAATTCAGGTTCAGAATTGGCTATTATAGACGTTTCCATGTTACCGCGAATTAATGAGTGTGAATATGGCATATCTTGTTCTCCTGAGTCCAATTGAAATTAAATAGGGTATTTTTATTTAATTGTATTTTTTTTCAAAAATTGTGTTAATCACAATGATACTAATAAGTGACGGTTGACTTAATATTATCAGCACGATCTTTTTCTCGTTCTTTAATATCGCTAGATAATTGCAGCTTATAAAATTGATTTTTACTCGGCTTCAGTCTCCCTAGTCTTTTAAATTCCAGTTCTGATTGTTCAATCTTTTTTGATAGTTGTAAAATCAACGCGTGCATATAACCGTCCGAATCACCCAATGCCCCGTCTTGTTTATTAGAAAAGTAATCTTGGATTTTGGTTTTCGTCATAGCAAGCAGTTTTAAATGAGATCGATATTTGTCACACAAGTTGTGAAATTCTTTATCGTGATCATCAACTGTATAGTTGTCATCAACTAACGGCGGCTTTTGGGCATTGATACTTCTTTTGACACAAAAAGAAAGGAGAACTAGCACTGTAAAAAACACATATATCTCTGGCTGATTGAATAAACAGAAGTCACTATTTTGATCAGAAGGGTGATGATTAGATTCTGGATATGTTGGATCATCAGGATCATATGAGCCTTTTTTCGAGCCTGGGTCTGATGGGCAGAAAATAGAAGAGCCATCAAAAGCCCATAACATAGAGAAAAAATGAATCATGACACACAAGAAAAAATAAGGTACAAGTTCTAGACCAGCGCCCAAAGTCATCCTAAAATAACTGTTTTGAAAAAATAATCTTGCCAAACCGCGACTCTGATCCGTCTCGGGACGTAATCTGGATTCAGTGTAGTAAAATAATTTTTCTTGAGTAGGAACATGTTGCCCATCAACCACGTTATTTATATCACACTCTATTTTATTTATAGTCTGATCTAAAGGAAGCAATGCCTTATTAATAAAATTACTCATCGAAGCCTTGAACTCTTCATAGCGCTCTGAATCTTTTGATCGATTGTAATCAGTCGCGATGAGACGCAAAACTGCAAGTATTCTTTTTTTTTGCAAGGTGTCAGAATTATCACCACGGTAACTCCAATATTGACTGTAAGGATGAGAAAGTAATTTCCAGCAAGTAGCGCCGCCCAATAGTGTCGATACGCTATGCAATTTCACCTGGAGTTTGTTTAAAGATAACAATTCAGATTGAATGGATTCAATATGCTTTGTTGTTTCAACGTAAGATTTAGCCTCAGTATCACAGGTTGTTAGCGAATGACCACGCAGAATGTCAATCCGTTCGTGTATTGATTTAACAACGTTGTCTACATCAATCACGTTTTACCTCCTTGAAAAAATTAACCATCAATTTAGGTAATTATTACTTAAAAAAAATAGATTAATCAAGTTTTTATAACATGACTTAGATTTAAATTAAGTTCGTGTATTTTGCTTTAAAAAAGAATCCATTCTACGTTGTATTTAAATAAACAAAAAAAAATAAATTTAATTTATTTCTAATATAATCTACTTTTATTCACGAAATAAGCGCTGATACTGTTAGTATTAACAGTGGCAGAATTCTCACGCATCAGTAAAGTGTCTATCAAACACAACTTAAGGAGACGAACCATGATAGTATACGATTTTACAATTCCTTACTCTGGCGATGGATCATTGACCATCATTAATAACGGCAAAACAGCTTGCGAACTGGATGGACTCCACTTTAGTACCAATTTGGTGGCAGGCACGCCATATGGCACCCTGTTTCCTTACCAGGCAAAACTTACCTCAAGTAAAAGAGAGGATGGGACGTTCGATTACGTACTGACATTAGCCAAGTCATTACCACTTTCACCCGGTCAAACACTCACACTCAATCTCCCCTACACTCAAGTCGTTGGTGTATTACCTATCGCAATGGACCCGGAATCGGTTCACTTAATTAAAGCTGGAACAGCCACACCTCTACCAATTCAAGGTCAATGCACTGGAAATGAGTGTAATGACCCTGTCCCCAATCATGCTATGCGTGGCTATTTTGCCAATTGGGATATTTACCAAAGAAAGTTCACTGTTAATGATATGCCGGTGAGAAAAATCAATGAAATTTTGTATGCATTCATAAATTATGATACCAACGGCAACCTCGCGTTATTTGATCCAAATTCGGATGATAAAATGCTAGTCGAACTCTCGAAAATGCGACGTAAATACCCGTACCTCAATACTAAACTATCAATCGGCGGCTGGACTTTATCAGCAGACTTCAGCGCTATGGCGGCAAACCCAACCAGTAGAGCCAACTTTGTTAATCAAGTCGTTAGCGCCATACAGCAATTAAACATGAATGGCGTCGACATAGACTGGGAATATCCCATCTTACGCCAAGGTGCACCCGGCGATGGAAAACACTACGCGGATTTGTTGTGCGACCTCACTAGCGCTCTTGACAACCTATCAAAACAAACAGGAGAGGATTACAGTGTGTCCATCGCAGCACCCGGTGGTGTCGACAAAATAGAGGCAATCGCTAAAGACGATCCAACAGCCTGGTCCCGCATTGTTAAATGTAAGACACAAATCAATATCATGTCATACGATTATCATGGTGCTTTTGATTCTATCGCCGACAATCAAAGTCCAGTCAATACGGACCGACGTGATCCGAATGCACAAAGCAAAATAGGAAAAGACTATGCGCTTGAACCCACGCTACAAGCTTATCTAAAAGTGGGTGCTAATCCAGCTCAACTTAGTGTTGGAATCCCACTCTATGGTCGTGCAATGCAAGCAAACACACAAGACAATTACGGTTTATGGCAGCCGATCACCGGAAGCCCTCCAGGTCAATACAATGATAAAACCGGCATGTATGACGCAAAGTGTGCACTGTATAGCGATTGCGGTAGTGGCTCTGGTTTACCTAACTTGCAATTCCTTCCCGCAATCACACACCCGCTCACCAATGAGACACAAGTGCCTTGGGGATACAACAGCAACAACGAAGTCATATCACTTGATGATGTAACATCAACAGCAAACAAAGCACAAATGGTGTTAGATCAGAAACTCGGAGGCATGATGTTCTGGACGCCCTCCGGTGATGCTAATAACACCGAGCAATCGCTCATCAGTGCAGCGCAAAGCAAACTGATTTCAGCTGACGTCAACCCGCAGATAGCGCTTGCCGCGGTACTCATGCACACTGCGCGCAACGTATCGGCAGGTATTATGTCATTAATCAAGAGCGCATTCAGTGGACACGCTCAGCAAAAAACAGATCAACGGTCGAGCATCAAACTCAACCTCGAGCGCCTGAGTCAACTAAAAAGCGTGGTCAAAACTGATTGCCCTCACTTGCTCCCACAATGGCATGACAGCATAACTAAATTAAATCAATCCGCGATTGGTAAAATGAACACCAACCAAACAATGATGACCTTAAGCAGCAGCAAACAGTTAATTCATCGCATTCATCAACATGCGACGTTAACTAAAGAGAATCATTTTCGTTATTGCTTGTTTAACACTAAACACCATGATAACAACAGATTATACAAATCATCAATGGATTGCATCACAAGGCTGGCAGACACTGAGCCGGTAATCAATGTGCTACCTGTTTAAGTAATTTTGAATGAAATAAGACAGCCGCTGAGCTTCAACAACCGTCACGTGTCGACGTGCCGAGGGTACGACTGCTCAGCGGAGGGAGAGATGGCGTCATTTTATCGCGCCATTTAAAAGTGGATGATAGCTCAATATAATAATTAAAAATAAATTAAAATTATTATAAAAACGTTAATTTAATGAATATTTTGAGTAATTTACTGCATTAATACTGACGGAGTTGTAAAGATAATGTATAGTGAAAATAAAAAAAATTTATTATGCATTGTAATCAAAAAAACAAAATCGCAATCACCAAACTCAACCATTGGCTTGAACAAACACTGTTGCTCGACGGGGTGACTCACTTTGCATTTACTTATTACAGTCGAAAAATCAATAGTTATTATGCACCTAAATACTGTTTTACCTCTAAAGCGTACCGCGGCTGGAATCGGTATTACCAAGAGGAAAAACTCATCGACGTTGATTCTTGCATGCAAGAGGTTTACCAAAGTAATGTGCCGATGCACTGGAACTGTCAACGCCAATTAGAGAATGCAACTTGTGAAAAGGAGAAACAGATAAGACACGATTCACTGGAGTATGGCGCCCTTGATGGTCTAAGTATTCCAACGCACGGTCCCAACTCTGAATTTGGCATCCTAACCATCATTCGAATGAAGAACCAAAACTTCAATGAAAGGTTAAGCGCATTAGAAAGTAAGTGGATTGGTGTGGCGCATCAATACTTTCAACAATTAAGGAGCCACTACCAACCTAACAAGCTCCAATTCAGTGAGATAAACTTAACTGAAAATCAAATAACGTGTTTGAAGCTCACAGCACAACAGTTCCACATTGAATCAATTGCCAAAAAAATGAATATCACCAAAAGAACGGTTAACTACCATCTCCATAAAGCCAACAAAATACTCGGGGCTCAAAACAAGCATCAAGCTATAACCAAAGCAATCCAACTTGGTTTTATCGATCCAGAGCTCATAAGATAATGCGATAAGCCCCTTCTCATCAATGATAAATTTAACCCAGTCATAAAATAAACCAAAAGAAAGCTATTTCCAATCAGCATAAACCAATATCCGGTTTTTTTTTAGCTTTCTTTGAGTAAAAAAACTTGAAATTTTAACACATGGTCTATAATCACCACGAGTTAATATAAGTGGAGGATTAAAATGAGCAACACGAAAGAGAGCAATAAAAACTGGTTTCTAGCCTTGTTATTATCTATAGTCTGCTTGGACAGGCTATACCTGGGACAAACAAAATCAGGGGTAGTAAAAGTTTCTGTTATCCCAATTATTTTTTTAATTTATTTCCTTCTTTGGTATAATTTAATGCATTTTAGAGCCCCTTCTGTTCCCCTGATATTTGCCTTTTATCTATCACTCATAGCATTCTGCTATTTTGCTTACTGGTATGTCTCTGACATAGTAAGAATACTCATTCATCGAGAAAATCTTAGCAGAGTAATGACATCTAGCAAAGCGAAGTCAAATAAATCCACTTCAAAAGAGAGAATGAGTAACGCTGAAGAAAACAATAAACCTTGGCCTCTAGCCTTATTTTTATCTATATTCTGCTTTGACAGGTTATACCTGGGACAAACAAAATCAGGGATAATTAAACTTATTATTTACGGTTACTACGGTTACCTTGTATTTTTCAACCCTCTTATTCAAGGTATTTCTAATGTTTATATTCACGTAATTTTTTTATTCCTTTTTTGGACCTGGTATCTATATGACATAGTAAGAATTATGTTTTATCGGAAGAAGCTTTATAGAGCAATTAAATCAGGCAAAGTGAGATAAAGTTAACTGAAAATCAAATAACAAGTTTGAAGCTCATAGCACAACAGTTGCACATTGAATCAATTGACAAAAAAAATGAACATTACCAAAAGAACGGTTAACTACCATCTTCATAAAGCCAACAAAATACTCGGGGCACAAAACAAGCATCAAGCCATAACCAAAGCAATCCAACTTGGTTTTATCGATCCAGAGCTCATAAGAAAATGAGATAAGCCCCTTCTCATCAATGATGTATTTAACCCAGTCATAAAATAAACCAAAAGAAAGTTATTTCCAATCAGTATAAACCAATATCTGGTTTTTTTAGCTTTCTTTGAGTAAAAAAAACTTGAAATTTTATCACATGGTCTATAATCACCACGAGTCAATAAAAGTGGAAGATGAGAATGAGCAACACTGAAGAGAACAATAAAAACTGGTTTCTAGCCTTGTTATTATCTATAGTCTGCTTGGACAGACTATACCTAGGACAAATAAGGTCAGGGATAGTAAAATTTATTTTTTTCATAATAGTTTTCTTTTTAACAATTTGGTTTACGACTTTTGTTATTCCCTCTGCTAAAGATAAAATATTTATGAACCTTTTTTCGATCTGGTATCTATATGACATAGTAAGAATTGTAGTTTATCGGAAGAAGCTTTATAGAGCAATACTAGCTGGCAAAGTGAGATAAACTTAACTGAGAATCAAATAACATGCTTGAAGCTCACAGCATAACAGTTACACATTGAATCATTTGCAAAAAAAATGAATAACAGCAAAAGAACGGTTAACTACCATCTTCATAAAGTCAACAAAATACTGGGTGCTCAAAACAAGCATCAAGCCATAACCAAAGTAATACAACTTGGTTTTATCTATCCAGAGTTCATAAGATAATGAGATAAACCCCTTCTCATCAGTGATGTATTTAACCCAGTCACAAAATAAACCAAAAAAAAGTTTCGAATCAGCATAAAACAATATCTGGTTTTTTTTCAGCTTTCTTTGAGTAAAAAAAGATTGAAATTTCGTCATATTGTCTATAATGGTTTAGCGCATCCTTACTAAATGAGGACTCTATGATCAAAGAAAATAACAATCGAAAAATAAATTGGATCGTGGCGCTATTACTCAGCTTTTTTGGTTTTGATCGGTTGTGTGTTGGTGCATATAAAACAGGAATAATGAAAATAATGTTTATTTATTTTGTTGTTTTTATTGTTTCCTCTTATTAGTCACACCAAACGTAAAAACTGTGCTTAAATTAATAGTATTTGCAGCCACTATTTATATTTTTGATATTATAAAAATACTGATTTACCGAGAACGTGTAAAGCAAAAGTATGATGAAGATATACTATCAAAAATTTTTATTAAAAAAGACAATATTGCTTCTAGAAATAACTCAAACGGTATGATTTAATTGAATTATCACCCCATGTTAATGCTTTCGATTGTCTGCGGACTGCTTGGAATAGACCGTTTTCTTATGGGAAAAAAACACAAAAGAATTGCTCGTTTAAAGTTCTTCACACTAGGCGGGCTGGGTATATTATATATTATGGATATCATCAGAATTAGTAGGAAGTCCAGCTTCAACAGCACTGTGAGCTGGTTCGATCAGGGAGCAGAACAACCAATTAAAAAAGAAAACTAAAATAAGCAAAAAAAAACAACAAAATAACGCAAACTAAAAAAAAGACTTTTCTTATATCACACAAAGGAAATTAAGTTATTTATTGCAGTTATTAAATTAATAAAACCCACTCAATAGCAAATCATATTAAAGGAAATAAAATCAAACACAACTGACTAAACCACAAAGTAACCGAACATAATAATTCAATAACAACAGAAAATTAAGTTTCGACACCCGTTATAGCATTATCATCGATCTGTTTCACATCCTCAGTAGCAGACAAACACAGACGACCCATTTCGGGTAATAAAAGTGTTAAACCAAGTCCAGTCAAAGACACTAAAGACATCATAAACATCAATTTTTGTATGCCATAATTCTTAAGTAAATAAGGCAGAAAGAAAACCCCAACGAAAGCGCCGACTTTTCCAACCGCAGCAGAAATACCATGCGCTCTTGCCCTGATGGCCGTGGGGTATATTTCCGATGGAATCAGAAAAGTAGTTGTGTTTGGTCCAAAGTTAATAAAAAAGTAACTAACTCCGTAGATAATAAAAAATAAAGCAAAATTAGACATTACTGTGGTATAGCTGTGTGCTGAAACAAATTGAACTTTAACCCCAGCAAGACCGGATGCAATTAATGCAAAACAAACGGCCATCGCCAAAAAACCGAGTAATTGTAAATTTCGTCGACCAATTTTATCAATGTACTTGGCTGCTAAAATGTAGCCTGGAACAGCAAATAAGGTAAAGATAGCAGCACTCATCAGCGTGTGATTTAGCAAAGAAGCATGTGGACTTAGGCTAGCCAGAATCTTGACATTGGAAATACCATTACCGTATAACGCCACGTCCATCAAAAACCAAGCACCGCATGTCGCTACCAAGTACATAATCCACTTAGGTTGTAACAAAGACTGTTTTTTATAACGCAAGCGAACAACATCATCTTCCACACCAGCCAAATCACTGACAACTCGACTCGCTTCAACAGGCAAGTCCTTTACTCGCGCATAGTGCGGAGATTCCTGAATTTTTCGACGTAGATAAAATACTGAGCCTGCAGGAATCATGCCAAACCCCAACAACAGACGCCAAACGACTGACTGATCAATATTAATCGCCAGCAAAATGGACGCTAATAACGAGCCAAAAATCAAACCAACGGCTTGCATTGCAAACACCAGTAACACCATAAACCCTCTTTTTTGCGGACAGGAGTGCTCACTGGCAACCACAGCGCTTGAAGGATAATCTCCACCAATACCCAAACCAACAACAATACGGGCAATGAGCAACCAGGTGAAGTTTTGCGCCGTGCAAGACAATAACACCCCAAAAAACAAAACGGCTATTTCATAGCCGTACAGCTTTTTACGACCCAGCAAGTCAGAAAGAAAGCCAAAAGTAATCGAGCCTAGCGCTGCTGAGGCGAGTGACGCTCCGTTTAACACCGCTTGCTGCCAAAGAGTCAAGTTCCATACACCTTGATGAGCTAAAATGGCGGTAACTACACCCATGATAAATAACTCATATGCATCTGCAAAAAAACCCACACCTGCGGTCAACATAAAGCGCCATCTAAAACCGGTCTTTTTGTTTCCAGACATAACATCTGCTTTTGAATTCATATCATCATTCCTAGTAATTAAAATTTAATTTCGTAAACCTTTTGAATTTTTCAGCATAAACAAGTTGATCATAATGAAAATAACATTAAAAATAGCTAATGCCACAAGAGCGATATTGATATCAGTCCCTTCTATGCCTAACATCCCATATCGAAATGAGCTGATGATATAGCGAATGGGATTTAGCTCAGACAAAAAACGCCACAAAGGCGGCAATAATGAGATGGAATAAAATACCCCAGCCAAGTAGGTTAGTGGTGATATAACAAAACTCGGCACCCACGATACGTCATCAAATTTTCGCGCAACAATTCCATTTAGCAACCCGATCAATGAAAACAACGTCGAAGTGAAAAACAAAGTATAAATCAAGACGAACCAATGATGCACAAAAACATGAGTAAACAATAATGACGTCAGTAACACCATGACACCAACAACAACCGAGCGAAAAACACTACCCGTTACGTACCCCAGTAAAATTATCCAATTTGGCATGGGAGATACCAGCATTTCTTCAATAGAGCGACTAAACTTAGCCGAGAAAAAAGACGAAGACGTATTGATGTATGCGCTCATCAAAACCGACATCATGATAAGGCCCGGCGAAATGAACTGAATATAAGAATAACCGTTAATAGATGGCACGTGTTTTCCTACCACCTTTCCAAAAATACAATAGTAGAGCAACATGGTAATTACCGGTGGCACAAACACCTGCGTCCATATACGTAAACATCGACCCACTTCTTTTCGCGCAATGGTAGCATAAGCATTGTATTGTTCTAGTGCTGTCATGACACATCCCTTGAGGTTAGAGAAACAAACAACTCCTCTAATCGATTGGTTTTATTTCGCATGCTTTTCACAACCCAGTTCATTGAAGAGATAAAAGCAAAGATATCAGACAAATTCTGTTGAGCGCTGATGCTCACCTGCAATGTTTTATCAGTAGTTTGTTTAGCCGAAAAAGGCAGTTCAAGACCTGGTTGTAATGAAAAAGGTTCAGTCATATCAAATAAAAAACTTTGGCAATCCAGTTTTGACAACAAAGTCTGTTTATCTGTGTCTTCAATAACATCACCATGATTGATGATTGCAATACGATCACATAACTGCTCTGCTTCCTCTAAATAATGAGTGGTCAAAATGATGGTGGTTCCAGCACTGTGCAGCTGCTTTAAATAGTCCCACATACTTCTGCGTATCTCAATATCAACCCCGGCAGTAGGCTCATCCAAAATGAGTAATCGAGGCTTGTGCACCATTGCTCTGGCTATCATTAGTCGGCGCTTCATCCCCCCCTGACAACGTTCTTGAAATACTATTTCTTTTATCCCACAATTGCAGTTTTTTTAGATATTCAACCGTTCTTTCTTTTGCTAAGGAATGAGAAAGGCCAAAATAGCCCGCCTGATTCATAACAATATTCTGCACTTTTTCAAATATGCTAAAATTAAATTCCTGAGGTACAGTGCCTATGCAAGACTTTACCGCACTTGGTTGTGTATCCAAGTCGAAACCAAAAACTTTAACTTGGCCTGATGATTTTTTTTACCAGCGAATTAAGCACACCAATGAGAGTGGACTTACCCGCGCCATTCGGCCCTAACAAAGCAATGAACTCACCCTCTTGAACACGTAAATCAACACCATTTAAGGCAACAACACCGTTTTTGTAGGTTTTTTTTAAGCCAGCTATTTCCAAAGCAAGCATAATTTAATGCACCGATATCTGTTTATGAACCGACATTCTAGACGATTAATTGACAGTTATCTAGAAATAAAATCATTATAAAATAAAATAGAAAAACAAATAAATCCAACTAAAATAAAAGCAAAATTAAAATAACAAAAACGTACGAGACACTCAGTCAGGTGACACCATTGCAAAATAACCAGAAAAAAACCAACATCAAAACACGCCTTGTTTCCTCATAAAAAACAATAAACTACATATCTAATGCACAAAATAAAAACGATCAAACTAACTTCAATTAAATTTTCAGATAGGTATTTAAATTTGATTGATCCGGTGGTATGATACGTCACCTTGCAGTTAAAACTGCTCACTAGTGAGCATAAAAGCAGCAACGAAGGAGAGATGGCTGAGTGGCTGAAAGCGCTCCCCTGCTAAGGGAGTATAGGTTAACCCCTATCGAGGGTTCGAATCCCTCTCTCTCCGCCACAAAAAATGGTAATAACCATATCAAATGTATGGTGCTTACAAAGAATAATATGCGCCCGTAGCTCAGCTGGATAGAGTACCTGGCTACGAACTAGGGGGTCGGAGGTTCGAATCCTTCCGGGCGCGCCATTCTTTGCAGTCATGACTAATCTGATCAACACTCTCATACCCTGATCTAGGGCATTCGAAGCTCCGACAGACAATATGCCGTTCGACAAAAGGCAAAGTGAAAAGCGCATGCGCGGCGACGCCTTTTGGACGCGAAGCGACCCGCAGGGTCAGCGGCGAAACAACGTGAGTCGCGCATCAATCCTTCCGTAACTATAGCTACGGCAATATAAGCGTGTTTACAGGCACTGACAATCTCAGTAAAATAAAATGATGCGAACGGGCACCGATTGAAAAGACCCATCAAGTATCAGTCGCTGCAAACTGAATGAGACAACTCTCGTTTACAATAAAAGGAGCTTTCTTATGAGCAGATACTTACTTTGCAGACCTGACCATTTCGGTGTATCGTATGAAATTAACCCCTGGATGAAAAATCAAATTGACAAGGTCAACAAAGCCACTGCTGTAGAACAGTGGCAAAATCTGTATATCACCATGTCACAAGTATGCAACCTCGAACTGTTGCCCAGTCAACAAGGCTGTCCAGATCTTGTTTTCACTGCTAACGCTGGTTTAGTTCACGAGTCCATGTTCATCCCTAGTCGCTTCAAAAACCCAGAACGTCAACCTGAAGAAGCTCATTTCAAACAGTGGTTCGAGCAACAAAAGCATACGATTAAACCCTTACCTGACGTTTCTTTTGAAGGCGCTGGGGACGCACTTTTCTCAGCAAACAAAGATATTCTGTGGATGGGGCATGGTCATAGAACAGATGAGTTAGCTCTACATCATTTGCAACACCTCCTTGGCAAGCAGATAATGGTCAAAGGTCTTAAACTGGTCAACCCACATCACTATCACTTAGACACCTGTTTCTGCCCGCTTGAATCAGGCCACGTTGTTTACTACCCAAAAGCACTAGACAGAGCATCAAACCAGCTGATTGAAGCATACTACAAGCCGTCTGAACGAATCGTTGTCAATGATGATGATGCACAGATGTTTGCTTGCAATATGGTGTCAATACCCAGCTCTCAAAATAATGATTTCAATTTCACAGCAATTTTAAATGACTGTTCTGACGATTTATACCAAAAACTTAAGCAGGCAGACCACCACGTCATTAAAACACCGATGAGTGAATTCATGAAGTCAGGGGGTTCAGTTAAGTGCCTCACCCTAAAGCTACCCGACTAGTACGGTTAACTCTAAATATAAAATAATTACTATCTTGTGAAATACAACAAGATATAAACTCGTAATCCACGATAGTCAAGCAAGCCAAAAGGAGTGTTCTGCGTCCGTTTTAACTCAAAAAATTCTGCACACTCTTGCGCTAATTATCATCGTCCATGTTTACCTGTTCCGTGTCTTTTTTTTCATTCTGAATTTTCACATAAATTTCTTCACGATGAACAGAACAAGTTCTAGGAGCCTCTATTCCAAGCCGAACTTGATTTCCTTTGACACCTAACACAACCACTTTAATGTCATCACCCAGAATAATAGCCTCATTTTGTCGCCTCGTTAAAATCAACATATGCCTATCCCCTTTTACCAAACTCATACGCTTATATTCTCCTAACAACGCCTGAGTATTGTTCCCATACACGATGAAAACGCTTCACGCGTCTCACCACACAGTTCTTTTAGATACTCCGACCGCAAAGAACGCTGACTAATATTAGTACATTTTTTGCATTTGTATAGTTTTTTTCACATTCGCTTGTATTATTTCATCAAATACAATTTTTCAATAAGTTAGCCAAATTAAAAGGTGATTTTGACATAAAAAAAAATTTTTTCTTATGAAAAAATGGTCTTTATTTCAATGGTAATGTTACCTCATACCTGACACAGGCAGAGTGATAAAAAAGGTCTTCACCCGAACAAAACAGTGACGCCAGCCTCTATACCAACCGAATTCAAGAAAGATAGTAATGAGCTGTAATACGAAAAAAGCAACGATTAATCCAGCACCTCACCGCAATTTGGCTGTGTTTCATTTTGATAGCGAAGCGTGATAAATGGACGTGTAAAAACAGTCTCATAAACCTCCCTACAACCGTAAGTGTCATTTGATTTTATGGTCTCAATTCTGCTTTTCACACGGCCAAAATCAAAGTCACAGTGTGCTGTGAAAAATAAAGAACTCCCTGCCCCTTCAGGAAAATAATCACACACCTTTGTATACAAGAACAACTCCGCGCCAGAATAGAATCGATTAAAAAAATTTAACATGTGGTCCAAACTGTCTTTAGTATAATAAAGAAATGAAAAGGGGATACTCGGACCATCACCATCAGGCGTCTCTTTTGGATTGATAAAAGCTGAGCTCGAGTCATGACTATAAGACGAATGCGAAACCACTAACATTGATAGTGCGACCATTGAAGTGATAATCTGTCTTTTTACACCCTTGCTTTTTTTCATACCCCGCCCTTACTAACTACGACCATAATTATCCTCAAAAACCGCACCAAAACCACAGCTGTTATCCAGACAATCAAAAAACGTATCTGCTATTACAACAAACCTAGACATGGTCTTAGATACTGGATCTAAAATAACATTAACTACTTTATTATCGATATTAAATCGTTTAACCGCTTCATTTATATATACATAAGACGTATTGTAATAAGCGAAAGGAGTCCCAGAATAAGTTCGAGCTATTAGTAGAAATGCTTTCAGTTTATCAGCCACATGAGCCACACTATTTTTTTTGTAAATGCAACACACCTGTCTAATTTATCGGACCACTGATACTTTACTGAAGCGGGCTCAGTCACACTAACCATTTTAAGCACTGACTCGTCTGCCCCATACAATGAGGCACCTTTACTAGCATTTGCGGTTGTAACAGACAAAAATAAAAAAAATAATATACTCAACACTTGCTTCATTTAGCTCACTCCTCAATCGATTGACATGGACTTATAACATCAGGTGTTATAACATCAGTTTCATTCTGTCCTGATGAAAAAGCAGGATTGTTATTTATATAATCAATGAGTTTCAAAGAGTGACAATATGCATTTTCTTTATTAATCATAGAATAATATGCTATTTTAGCTCGTTGTGCGGATATATCGACCGAGCGCTTAAATTGCTTAAACCAATCAAATAATTCAAACGACTTCCAGTATGGATAATCATTAATTTTAGTTTGAATTGAATCCCAATGCTCATCTAAGCACTTGTGATTATCAACAGAGCAAATCGCATCTGATTTTGGACTCGCAAATGCGACACCTAAAGAAAACACTCCGATACCCACTCCACACGCAACTCTTTTTATCAATTTTCGCATTACCCCTCCTCATAAATTATCTAGCCAAAACCAACATAATTCCCTGGCTTCGAGGGCTATTATAGTACATATTTTTTAAAAAAAAGTTTTTTTTTTGCTATAAAAAACAGCAAGTTAGAAAAATAGCGCGGTTCGAGTTTGAGTAAAACGAAGAAAAAGGAATTACAACTGGAATTGGGGAAGCTCAATAAATTGACGATGCAGTATCTGTGCCGCTCGCTCTAAGTTATTTGCCGCAACAACCAGTGATAAGCGATAACAAAATGAACTCAACAAACCTGTTTCAATGTTATTCTCACCCAGCAATTCAAGCACAAACGAAGACAAGTGCGCTTGTCGTGACATACCAAAACCAATCAATGAAATTTTTCCGCAATCACGATCATAAGTGGCATTTAACCCTTTGTTTGTCTCTACATAACCACTAACACAACCCCACGCTAAGTCAAATTGATCCAAATGCGTTGTGAATTTAATCGCTATAACGCCATGATTCTGATGCAACATATACATATCAATAGAAAAATCGGCGCAACGTAGAATCTGAGCTAATTCAGTCATTTCATTTTGATATTGCTGCCCTGCAATGATTTCTATCTTAACTTGATTACGATCCAACCCAAGGCCAGTAATCGTCGCCAAATCGCTAGAGCCACATGTCTGAATAACAGTACTCACTGCATCATCGCCATGTGCATGCATCACGCGAAGAGGGACAGTATAACGTGCAGCCAACTGAACAGCTCGATACTGAAGAACCTTTGCTCCATGCCTTGAGAGCTCTAACATTTCTGCATAAGACAAACAAGAAACGATTTGAGCTGATGAAACCACATTGGGATCCACGGTATAAACCCCATTCACATCAGTATAAATCTGACATTCATCAGCTTGCAACCAATGAGATAAAGCAACCGCAGTCAAATCCGAACCGCCACGCCCCACGGTATAAACGTCACCGCACTCACTAATGCCCTGAAACCCGGTAATAACTGGAATTGTGCCCACCGTTAGTAAAGACCGAATATGACCAACTTCAATTCGACTGATGTTAGCTGACGCAGGTGAACCATCCACCCAGATCCGGGCTTGGTATGCATTTAAAGACTTGGCAGAAAAACCCAATGAATGCAATGCCATTGCCAATAAAGCAGCGCATTTCTGTTCACCTATTGACACAAGGTTAGCGAGCTCTCTTGGATCAACAGTCGACTTGCAATGCGATTTAGCCAAAGACACCAAATGATCCGTGTCTCCCTGCATCGCTGAAACCACAATAACCAGCTGATGCCCCTGCTGTCTAAATCGCCTCACTCTCTCAGCAACACGATAAATCAAATCGGTGGTTGCTAAAGACGACCCACCAAATTTTTGAATATACAACGCCATTTAAAGACGTCCTTTGACCCAATCACTCACACCACGCATGGATTCATCTAAATCAGTCGACGAGTCAGCGCCGCCTTGAGCAAAATCAGGTCGACCACCGCCTTTTCCACCCAATTTTTCTGCCACACTGCGCAACAAATCAGGCGCAGAAAAAAATGACTTCACATTGTCTGTCACACCAGCAACAAGAACAACTTTATCCGTATTGCGATCCACACTTGCCAAGATAATTGCGGCACTTCCCAATTTACTTTTAAACCGATCCATGGAGTCTCGGAGTGAATCACGATCCATGTCTTCCAGTACGGTAGCTAGCAATTTAAATGCACCAAAATCTTTTACCTGATCTAATACAGTATCACCCTGTGCTTGCGCAACGCGTTGCTTCAACTTAGCGCACTCACGCTCTAGTCTTTTGTTTTCTTCTAATAATGTCGACAATCGTTGTCCCAATAAATCAGGCGTGGCTTTAATTGATGAGGAGGCTTGATCTAGCAACCTAATGCGATCTCTAACAAAATCCATACCAGCTCGACCCGTAACCGCTTCAATACGACGCACACCTTGCGAAGTTGCAGACTCAGAAATAATTTTAAAACAACCAATATCACCCGTTCGTGTTACATGAGTACCCCCACATACCTCTTTTGAAAAGTTACCCATGGTTACAACTCTGACTTCATCGGCGTACTTTTCACCAAATAGCGCCATAGCACCAACACTACGCGCCTCGTCCAAAGTACAAGTTTCCGTGGTTAATGACACGTTATTTCGTATTGCTGTGTTAACCATAATTTCGATTGCATCCAGCTCGTTTTGAGGAATGGCTTGACCATGTGTAAAATCAAAGCGCAATCGATCAGCATCAACTAAAGATCCCTTTTGGGTTACATGATCCCCCAGGACTTGTCTCAGAGATTGATGTAGCAAATGGGTCGCACTGTGATTGCATCTAACGTTTTGGCGAATTTGATCAACTGACACCGTAACAGGCTGTTTCAAAGAGAGACCACCTCGACTAACATAACCAAAATGCAAAATCGCTTGAGCGTGCTTCTGCGTGTCTTCAACAATAAACTCACCTGCTGCTGATTCTATGCTACCGCGATCACCAACTTGACCACCGCCCTCGGGATAAAGCGGCGTTCGATCCAGAATGACAATCCCTCGTTCACCTTCTGTCAAAGTGGTCACCGGACGATTGTCTGCGGCTATCAAGCTTTTCACTTGCCCCTGGTCTGCCATGACATCGTACCCAGTAAATTCTGATTCATCGGAAATATGCAACTGCTTAACTCGATCCAGTTTAAATTGATGTGAAGACCGAGACAGCTCGCGACGCTCCTCCATCGCTGTTTCAAATCCAGCCACATCGACAGTTAACCCTCTTTCACGAGCTATATCAGCAGTCAAATCAAAAGGGAACCCATAGGTATCATACAATAAAAACGCTAGCGATCCAGGAATGACGCTTTCAGTCAAGTTTGCCAATTTTGATTCTAGAATTCGCATTCCGTTACCTAAGGTTTGAGCAAACAGCTCTTCCTCTTGACGAATACAACCCTCAATGTACGACTGTTTTTCCTCCAAAAGTGGGTACGCGCTCTTCATGATAGCAACTAAACTGGATACCAACTGATGAAAGAACACCTCATTCACGCCGAGCTTATACCCGTGTCTAATCGCTCGACGAATTATTCGACGTAACACATAGCCTCGCCCTTCATTAGACGGTATAACCCCATCAATGATTAAAAAAGAACATGAACGAATGTGATCGGCAATTGCACGCATGGATTTGTTATTGAAATCATCACAACCAGTGACGTCGCTCACACTGGCTAAAATGTGTTTAAACAAATCAATCTCATAGTTATCATGAACCCCCTGCATCACGCAAGCAATTCGTTCTAAACCCATACCCGTATCAACACAAGGCTTAGGTAGTGGAGTTAGCTGACCTACGTTATCTCGATTGTATTGCATAAAAACAAGATTCCATATTTCAACATAGCGATCCCCGTCTTCGTCAGGACTACCTGGAGGACCACCCTGTACTGTATCTCCATGATCATAAAAAATCTCCGTACACGGACCACACGGACCAGTATCACCCATTGACCAAAAATTATCTTTCTCACCGCAGCGGGACATGCGATCAGGGGAAACACCCATTTCTTGTTGCCAAATCTTCTCTGTTTCCTCATCATCATTGTAAACCGTCACCCACAATCGATCAGGAGATATCCCAAGCTCTTGTGTGAGAAATGACCATGCAAACTGAATTGCTTCTCGTTTGAAATAATCACCGAAACTAAAATTTCCTAGCATTTCAAAAAAGGTGTGATGCCTTCGCGTGTAACCAACCTGTTCTAAATCGTTATGCTTACCGCCAGCACGAACGCATCGCTGAAACGACGTCGCTCGAGTGTAAGAACGTCTATCCTGACCTAAAAAGACATCTTTAAACTGCACCATACCAGCATTCGTAAATAACAATGTCGCATCGTTGGTTGGCACCAATGAACTGGAAGGCACATGGGAATGATCATGCAAGGTGAAAAAATCGATAAAACTCTGCCTGATATCATCCGTTGTCATAAATCTCATAAAACATCGTCCTCATTAATCTGGTTTAGTAATCGTTGTACCCTATCAGGCTCAAAGCCACGCTGCAACAGGAAACGCATTTGTTTGGATTTCGCCTTAAAGTCACGTGGAATTTGATTAAATTTTTTACGCCAAACGGATTGGATACAGTCACCCCAATCCAGCTCATCTGAATACAAATACCGTTCAATGCGATGACTGTCAACTTGCTTTTTTTTCAACTCATGTGCAATTTTTAATGGACCAACACCCGCTTTACTGCGATGGCGAATATACGCTTCAGCAAACCTATCATCACTTTGCCACCCGCGCCTTGAAAAATCATCAAGCACATTCTCGATATCTCTTATATCATACTGTTTAGAAACAAGTTTAACTCTTATCTCATAACGAGAATAGTCGCGTCGTGCCAACAAATTCAGCACCGCTTGCTGAATCGATACCGTCATTCACACCCCCAACATAAAACGAATAAACTCACATGATAAGAAACAGACAGAGGATTTTCAATCCACCACGGAAGATGAAACCAAATAAGAAATATTCACAAACACAGCCACGCTCAAGCCCTAAATGGATTAACAACCCCCTGCAAGGCCGTCACATCAAAATCTATTGTTACCTTGGCATTTAAACTCGTCACAAGTGGGAGTAAACGACGCTTAATATGACTCTCAACCGGGTCTTTAGATAATTCCACTCGAGATCGTTTAACCGCTGAAAATGTCGACACATAAGCTAAAAAACGCGCCAATGTCCAACTATAAGTTTGTCTAAAAACACGCGTTTGAACAGAAGAAAAAGGGAACGGAATACTGGCATAACTGTCTTCAACATAACGCCGGCCCGGCTCAAAATACGGCTGCAAATAATCAATATAACAACGCTGCCACAGCGCTTGAATTTGAGGGTCAGTAAACGCGGGAGTGGTATAACACCACGCAACCACACTCGCACCCGGTTTAGCCACCCGCTTCACCTCAGCAAAAAAATCATCATAAGCAAACCAATGCATCGCTTGTGCTATGGTCACACAATCAACACTATCCGCAGATAAACCAGAGCACGCGGCGTCAGCTTGTCGATACTCGATATTAGATAACACTTCGGCGGCCTCGATTTGTGATGCCGCGCTGTCAGTCGCAATCACCTGTTTAAAATAACGCGCCAAGCCAACCGCCGCCTGTCCATTGCCCGTTGCACAATCCCACAACACACCGTGCTCTTTTGCAGTGGAAGCCACCCACTTCAATAGCGCATCTGAATAACGCGGTCTAAATTGCGAATAGTCTCGCCCATCACTGTCAAACCAATTGACACCACTCACCGTTTTCAACTCCCATAAAAAAAGAGGCCTTATGACCTCTTTTTGCAATCAAATCAATTACACTGTTTCGGCTTGTTTTTTTGTTTTTGCTTTTTTCTTAGCCGTTTCGGGCTTTGTAGAAGACTCCTGAACCTCATCGCCTTTACCTAACAATTTAGCACGAATTTGTGTTTCAATCTCTTCTGCCATAGCAACATTCTCTTTCAAAAAGTTTCGCACGTTATCCTTTCCTTGACCGATTCGATTTCCATTGTAGCTATACCAAGCACCGGCTTTATCCACGATACCCTGAGCAACGCCAATATCCAGTAGCTCACCTTGACGAGAAATTCCCTCACCATAAATGATATCAAACTGCACTTGCTTAAATGGCGGTGCTACTTTGTTTTTCACTACCTTAACGCGAGTTTCATTACCCAATACCTCATCGCCTTTTTTTATGGCACCAATACGACGAATATCCAAGCGAACCGAAGAGTAAAACTTTAATGCATTACCACCCGTTGTGGTTTCGGGGTTTCCAAACATCACCCCTATCTTCATCCGAATTTGGTTAATAAAAATCACCATGGTATTGGATTTTTTGATATTGCCCGTTAACTTTCGCAAGGCTTGTGACATCAAGCGCGCTTGCAAACCCATATGAGAATCACCCATATCGCCTTCAATTTCAGCTTTCGGCGTTAACGCAGCAACCGAATCGACAACGATCACATCAACCGCAGCAGAACGAACCAACATATCGGTAATTTCAAGCGCCTGTTCACCCGTGTCAGGCTGTGAAATCAATAGCTCCTCCACGTTAACACCCAACTTCTCAGCGTACTGCGGATCCAACGC
>CACHNP010000019.1 GCA_902581285.1 uncultured Gammaproteobacteria bacterium
AGAGGATATGAAAATAATTTCTGAAATATTGGGCTGTAAGTTTAAGACAAAACTTGTAGGGACTGACATTATCTATATTGAAAAAACTGATTAATATCATAAAAAATATTTGTGACTATAATAAACTATAGCTGGATATAATATACAATTTAAGGAGATTATAATGGAGATTAGCAATGAGATTTTGTATCAGCAGTATATGGACAAAGGATACTGTATATTACCTGGGTATATCAACAGAAGTTTTATAGAAGTGATTGAAAATGACATTAATAAAATTGAGGATTGCGATAAATATTATGATAATACGGGGCTTATACGAAGAATTGAGAGAATTTATGATAAAACTAATAATCTATTGCAACTCGATGGTTTATTTAGACAACTTTTAAGTAAAATCTTTAATACCGAGTTTTCGATATTTAAAGATAAGTACAACTTTAAACCGCCAGGCGGTGAGGGTTTTTATGCCCATTATGATGGTATTTTTATCTGGAATGATGAAAATTATTGCAAACAAAAAGGATGGTACAAGTATACATCCGAATTTTTTAATATTCTTGTATCAATTAACGGCTCTAATTTATCAAATGGAACAATAGAAGTCGCTAGTTATCATCGAAATGATTTTGATTTTCTCTTAAGTAATACAATGCAAAATGGATCGCCGCAATTATTAAAGTCCGTTGAAGACGAGCTTGTTTTTGAAAGCCTCATTTTAGAGCCCGGTGATCTTGTAATTTTTAGCCATAGATCACCGCACCGTAGTAAAAAAAATCAATCAGACCAAGCTAGACGTATTCTATATTTCACTTATAATAAATCTGTTGATGGTGACTACTACAGTCAATATTTCTCAGATAAAGCAGTGAGTAACCCTGGGTCGACTATTAGTAAGGCTCTTAGTTCAGCAGTAGAAGAATAATAATTACAGTTAATTTTCACTTGTCATTTATAAACATTCTTGGATAAATAATTATGTTTGGAAAGTTTGTCATAAGCCTCGATTTTGAAATGATGTGGGGTATGCACGATAATTCAAATTCCAATTCTCATCATAACAATGTATATAATTGTTACAAGGTTGTTCCGAAATTATTAGAAGTATTCACTGACTATAATATAAGCGCAACATGGGCAATAGTTGGCATGTTGATGCCAAAAAACATCAAGCAGTTGGTGGACCAATCTCCAAGCATTATACCGAGTTACCAGTCTGAAAGGTTATCACCTTATGGTAAGATAGATTTATTGAAAGAAGGTCTTCTTGATTTTAAATTATATAATGCTAGTGAGCTTGTAGAGCAAATAAGATGCTGTCCGAATCAGGAGATAGGTACGCATACTTTTTCACATTATTATTGTAACGAGAAAGGGCAGTCTGTAAAGCAGTTTGAAGCAGATCTTATTGCTGCTCATGAAGCGAATGATTTTAGTTCTTATAAATCGATTGTTTTTCCTCGAAACCAGATTAATGATGCCTATATAATGAAGTGCTCTGAATACAAGCTTGAATCATATCGTGGGCTCTCCAATTTTAAAATAAAGATAAATAATAATTATTTTACTAAGATAAAATTATCCAGATTATTATCTCTTGTAAACACTTACATCAAAATATCAAAATGCAGTTCATATGACTTAGAGATTAAACATGGACTGCTAAATATAAAGGAATCACTTTTTCTAAGACCATATTCTAAGAAACTTTCATTTCTAGAGCCATTAAAGATGAGAAGAATCAAAAAAGAAATGGAATATGCTGCTAAGGAGAAGAAAATATTTCATTTATGGTGGCATCCACATAATTTTGGGTCAAATAGTGATAAAAACTTTCTACAATTGAGAGAGTTATTGGAACATTTTATCATTTTAAATGGTAAGTATGACATGCAGAGTTTAAATATGGCAGATATTTGTGAGAACTTTAATGAAAACTAGTGTTGTGATTCTGTGTCAAGCAGGTGTATCTACTAATATTATGTACAATTTTTTGAGCGAAAATATTGAAAATGTGAAATTAATACAAGAAAAACCACCAAAACGTATCCCCTTTTTAAAAAGAAGAGCAAAGAAGTTGGGTGTAATTACTGTGTTAGGCCAAGTTGTTTTCCAAGTTTTCACATTAATTCTGAGGAAACTATCATCTAGCAGAGTTGAGCAAATAATATCTGATTATAGATTAAATGTGAATCCACCAGCTCAATCAAGCATCATTAATATTGAAAATATCAATTCTAAATACGTGGAGGAACTCTTAGTTGAGCTTAACCCAGAACTTGTAATTATAAGTGGAACAAGAATAATTAAGTCCAATATTATTTCTTGTATAAATGCTCAATTCGTAAATGTTCACTGTGGAATTACCCCAGCATATAGAGGCGTTCATGGGGCATATTGGGCTTTATATAATCATGATTTAGATAATGTTGGTGTCACTATTCACCTCATCAACGAGGGTGTTGATACAGGTGGAATATTAGCTCAAAAAAATATTCGTGTTACAAATAAAGATAATTTTATAACTTATCCATATCTACAAATTGCGGAATCTCTCAATATTCTCATGGGTTTAATTGAGCACATTGTTGAAGGAAACACTAATTTAATAGTAAGAAATGATCTGAATTCAGCACAGTGGTATCACCCTACTATTTGGCAATATCTATACAAGAGATTATTTTATGGGATTAAATAATATTGCAAAAGAAAAAGAAAAAAACATCAAAAAAAAGAAATTGCTATCACCGCTAATAGTCTTCTTTACTTGACGAAATTTAGATCAGAGCTCGCTTTACACTTACGTGAACAAGAGGTTGTGGGCATCTTAATATTAAAAGACGTTAATCAGTTGGTGAAACGATGTCCACAGGTAAAAACCGATTTACCAATGTGAAAGTCTTTCACCTAACAGTAAGGTTACATTACGTAAAGAACGTCTTTTTGAATCTAAATTCTATAATGTTCATGGTCTTATAGAGATGGGTTTTTATTAAGTTTGACTTTCTTAGTTAATTGTTGCTTTATAATTTATGTGTCCACCAAATGATTTCGTTATTAGAGTTTAATGAGCTTTGTTTTTATCATCTTCGAATGTCTTATTTATTTAGAATGCAAGTAACCATTGTCTGCTTTATCAAGAACTAGTTTTTTTTGCGTTATACTATTCTTAAATAAAAAAAATCGTTCTATTTGATTGGCTAATGAATACCTAGCTTGTGAAAAAAATGAATATACGATAAATTACAATGTATATTGTAAGAATGAAACTAATTTAAATAATATTATTAAAATGGAGTTCTGACTATGTTAATAAATGAAATGACGTGCCCAGTTTGTAGTGCTAATGAAATTAAGAATTTTTTAACTGTGAAAGAGTTCAATTTAGTCTCATGTAATTCATGTGAATATACATATATTCATCCACTGCCTTCAGAGGAATTTTTGAATGAGTTATATTCTAACTCTGAAATAGACCCGTATCGTATTTCTGATGACACGAAGGATCAAGGCATTACAATAAAAAAACTTGTGAAGGCTATAAAAAAGAAATGCCCGAAAAGTGGGAGAATTCTTGAGGTTGGGTGTAGCAGTGGCCATGTTTTAAATGAACTTAGTAAGATGGAGTATGAATGTGTTGGTGTCGATATATTTAGTGATGGAATCCCAAGCATCCAAGGTGTAAAGTTTTATAATGGCACTCTTCACGATCAACAATTTGAGGATAACTACTTTGATTTAATTATCATGCGAAACACACTCGAGCATGTTAGGTTACCTCAAGATGAATTATTAGAAATAAACAGGGTATTGAAATCGGGCGGTGTATTATATACAAAAGTTCCAAATTTTAGATTCGAAAAAATACATTGCTTTTTTAATAAAGACACATATAGGTCTTATTATCCACCCATTCATATCAGTCATTTCAGTCCTAAGAATTTTAAGCTACTACTTGATAAGAGCGGTTTTATTTTTCAAACATGGAATATTGAAAAGCCACACAAGAGAATGCAATTTTTACAAAATCTATTTGCGCAATCAATATACTTTACTTGCGTTAGCTTGAGACTAATAAGTTTTTCAAAATTATTTCCGAAGGTTTGTTTAGGTTGTTTTTCCTTGAAAAAATGATATGATTTAAATGTATAGATTTGCTGCGTAATCCTAGGCTTGCTTACTAATCAGGTATAACCGTGTACGGATTATAGGTGTCGTTAAATGAAAATGAGGCATTAGCAGAGGCATGTTGTTGCTTCTTCGTCATCCAGTGCGGTTTCGTCTCATGGGTAGCGTCGCCGAAAAAAACTGATTAATATCATTAATATATCTTTCTGACTGTTGTATACTATAGTTGATTATAATACAGTCATAAAATAAGGTTTTTATGGAAACAAAATTTTCAATACTCTCTCATGCATGCCTTCTTATTGAACGGGGTGCAACGAAAATTATTATTGATCCTTGGTTAGTGGGTGCGTGTTACTGGGGATCATGGTGGAACTTCCCAGAGCCTGAAATTAATCCTGCATTGCTGGAAAAAGTAGATTATGTCATTATTTCACATGTACATTGGGATCACTGGCATGGCTTAACACTAAAGAAGTTTTTTAAGGGATGCCAATATATTGTTCCAGATGAATACTGTAACCGCTCATATAATGATTTGAAAAAATGTAAACTCGGAACAATACAGAAAGCAAAGCATGGTGTATCACTTCAGCTCCCAGATAAAATAGTTATCACCTGCTATAACTTCGGTCTGTTTCTAAATGATGCCGCAATTGTCATAGAAACCCCTGAATGTAAGCTATTCGATGTTAATGATTGTAAGATTACAGGGTTGCCTTTAACACATATTTTAAAAAAACACGGTCATTTTGACTTTGCTTTACGCAGTCATAGCAGTGCTAATTATCGAGCTTGCATTAATACTAATGATGTTAACGAAGTAGACGATTCTTTGCATTATTCGCGTTCGTTTAAATTATTTATTGACCGTGTTAAACCCACCTATGCTGTCCCTTTCGCTTCTAACCATTGTCATCTACATAAAGATACTTATGCCTTTAATTCTCTTGTGACTAATCCACTAATTCTAAAGCAACAATTAGGTAACAATCCTTTTCTCGATACTGAGTTAAAAATCATGCTCCCTGGCTCATCATGGTCCTCAAATTCAGGATTCACGATCAAATCATTGGATATATATAACAATATTGATAGTCACTTAATTAATTACAAGATGAAAAAAAATGAAACGATAACTGGGCTTTATGCAAAAGAAGCTGTTAAGAAAATCGATCAGCGAGTCATTGATCGCCACTGTACACACCTCCATTTCATCCCGAAATTTACACGTAAAACACTATCACACTACTCCATAGCTTATTGTATAAGAACAATAGATAATGAATTTAGTTATTATTATATCGATCTCTTAACACCTTCATTATTGCTATGTGATAGGAATAAGTACTCATCTGCAAATGTTCGTATCGAGTGGCCAGTAAGTGTTTTTCGCGATGCGGTTTATAAGAAAATGTATCATCATGCGTTCATATCCAAAAGGGTGAGATTTGATACAACTGGTTCTGGTTTTTTGAAGCCTCTTATTAAATTAATTACATCTTTGGAGCTTATAGAACTGGAATTTTATCCGGTTCGGTTTTCTTATTTATTTAGAATGTTCAAAGCATATTGTGTGCGATATCGGGAGGTCGGTGTTTTTTTTCTTGCTTTTTATTACTCAAAAATAAAAAAAATGCCGTTATATCTCGTCGAAGAGAAAATCTCAAGTGGGAAGTAAGTATCTTTATAGCGATGTCTAAGTAAATATTGCTCTTTTGTCCACCTTGCAAATGAGGATGTGGATGCAGGAATGCTCCAAGAACAAAACATATTCGCACTACAAAGATAATTTTATTACCTGCCCTTACCTGCGAATTGTAGAATCACTCTGTAGACTCAAGAATTTATTTGTGTCTCTTGCAAATGAAATTCAGGCTAATTAAACAGAGATGATCTGAATTCAGAACATTGGTATTATCCTACTATCTGGCAATATTTATATAAGAGATTATTTTATGGGGTTAAATGATATTGTAAAGGAAAAACAAAAAAAAGTAATTGCTATCACGGCAAATAGTCATCTCTACTTGAGAAAATTTAGATCGGAACTTGCTACCCATTTATGTGAACAAGGGTATGAGGTCATATTTGTTTCACCACAAGACTGTAAAGGAAAGTATTCTGACGATAAAATAGCACATTATAAATTATCATTTAAAAAATCCGGTTATAATTTATTTTCCATCATTCGTTCTTTTTTTCAGCTGATTAGATTAATAAAAAATAAGCGTGTTAATATATTGATTAATAATACGACTAAACCATTCGTTTTTTTTTCAATTATAAAATATGTTCCATTTATTAAAGTCGATGTTTATTCAATCGTCACCGGCTTAGGATATATTTTTTATCATGATGGATTTAAGATTAGTATACTAAAGTGGTTTGTTCGTCCTCTGTACTGTTTATCAGTATCGGCGAATACGTTGCTTTTTTTTCATAATCCTGATGATGTGTCTTTATTAAGAACAAAAGGGTTTATCGGTAAAAGTAAATCCGTGTGTGTTACTAATGGGTCGGGTGTGGACTTAAAACATTTTTCTCCTCAACCATTAGATAATTATAAGGTTTTCGTTTTTATTGCAAGATTGATAAAAGATAAAGGAATACATGAATTTTTATCAGCAGCAACAATCATTAAATCAAAGTATTCAGATTCAAGGTTTATAGTGGTTGGCGATTATGACGATAACCCTAGTGCCATAGGTCGTGGCGAACTTGACTCATATATTGAGAACAATATCATTGAATATTTGGGTTATTTAGATGATGTTAGAGATGTCTTATCAAGTGCGTCTTGCATAGTGCTCCCTTCATATCATGAGGGTTGTCCACGTGCTGTCATAGAAGCATTGGCGGTGGGGCGAGCTGTAATTACAACAGATGTTCCTGGATGCAGAGAAACTGTTGTTGATGGATATAATGGATACCTGGTCCCTAAAAAATCCGTTGAAAAGCTAGTTGATGCGATAGATAAAATCATCTTAAATCCTGAACTTGTTGATAAGTTTAGTGTCAATAGTCGGCAGTACGCTGAAGAAAAATTCAATATTGAAGTCGTTAACAATTTAATTTCTCATCATATCTCTTAGGTGCTATTAAAATAATGAAAGTCCTTGTTACGGGTATTACAGGTTTTGTAGGTAAACACTTAGAAATGGCATTACATCATAATAAGTATGAAGTTGGTGCAATTCTTAGATCAAATTCTAAGCCAAGAAACATTAAGACAATAGCATTCAATGTCGATGATCTTTGTACGGCTCAATTAGATAACCTTACGTCTGGTTACGATGTAGTGATACATTTGGCGGCGCTAGTGCATCAGCCTAACCAGAAAGATCTTGGTGCTTACATGCGTTTGAACTACGATGTGACAGTCGCATTAGCAAAAGCATGCGTAGTAAATAAAGTGAGTAAGTTTATTACCTTAAGCACATCTCATGTTTATGAGGGTTCAACCAATCCATATACAGAGAATGGCTCGCTCTCTCCCTTATCTCCTTACGCTCAGTCTAAGTATAAAGCAACTCAAGAATTGGGATCGATTTTCAGTTGTTCAGAAACTTCCTGGTACGTCATAAGACCCCCTTTGATTTACGGTAAAGGTGTCAAAGGTAACTTAAACAGTCTTTTTAAGCTTGTTAATAAGCTGCCTGTTGTGCCATTTAAAAAAGCTTGCTCTTCTAGAAGTTACGTATTTGTGGATAATCTATGCAATTTTATACTATATCTAATAAAGAATAACGTTGATTCCGGTATATACAACGTCTCGGATAATAACGACTTATCTACTCAAGAACTGTGCGAATTAATCGCTAAAGCACAAAATAAAAAAATACGCCAAGCTCCAGTGCCGCGCCTGGTGATGAAAGCTTTGTTTTGTGTGATTGGAAAAAAAGATCACTACAATAAAATTTACGGTGAATTTAGGTTGAATATTGATAAGGCTTTGTCTACGGGTTGGAAGCCAAAACCAATTGATTACAGAGATTTTATTTTATGAGTATGTTGGCTTTGCTATATTTGTTTATTATTTCTCTGAGTTTGTCTTTAATGCTTGGTCCTGTTGTAATCGCAGTAGCTAAAAAAGCCAAACTGGATGATGTCATAAATGAGCGTTCAGCTCACACCGCTCCTACTCCCAGGGGAGGGGGGCTTATTTTTATTTTTGCTACTGCAATTCTACTGGTTGTGAATTTATTACATACCTTTCTTCCTGTTCCTCGAGATTTTACGTTAATCCTATATTTAAGCTATGCCTGTGCACTCATCGGTTTTTTGGATGATAAGTACTCATTACCTTCTTGGTTTCGTTTTTGTGGACAGGTTGCGTTAGTTATCTATCCCTCGGTTCATCTTCCTTTACTTTTGCCTCATTTATCTTCTGTTGTTCAGTATTCATTGTATACGATCTCTTGGGTGTGGTTTATCAATTTATTTAATTTCATGGATGGTACTGACGGATACGCAGCCCAAGAAGCTTTGTGTATTTTCCTGTTTATTGCCGTGATATCGACTGAATTGCGAGGGTTGTCTATCTGTTTAATGGCAGCAACTTTTGGATTCTTAAGAGTTAATTATCCGAAAGCATCCATTTTTATGGGAGATGCGGGAAGTTATTTTATGGGTTATTTGTTATTTGGCTTGATGATTTATTCGTTTACACATCATCCTTACCTTTTAATCTCTTGCTTAATCATATCGAAGCTATTTTGGCTTGATGCAACTTACACATTAATTAAGAGGGTAATAAAAAAAGAGTCTTTTTTAAAAGCGCACAGATCTCACTGGTATCAGCGCTTATATAACTTGGGTTTTTCGCATTTGTTTATTTTTTGGTTGGGTGTCGCCACTAACTCCATTCTCTTGCTACTAGCATTAGCTGCAACTACGCCAGGTTATTCATTACTTAGTCTTGTTTTATCATTCTGTTTATTACTTCTCGTTGCTTTCTGGATAAGGAAAGTGGAAGTCTCTGAATTAAGGGTTTTAAGTGAATAAAAATTTTAATAAAACTTTTATCATACTCGTTGTAGATAGTGTTACTTTAACCTTTTCTTTATGTTTCGCTCTTTTGTTTCGTTTTTATTTTTCGATACCTTCCGTTCTTAACTTGGGCCATGTTCTCACAGTTTTGTGTGTAAGTATGATTGGGTATTCGATATCTTTTTTCCTCTTTAAGGTTCATAGAGTAATTTGGCGCTACGCGTCTTTGAGCGAAATGATTCGTTTAGCAGCAGTGGTATTCCTTGGCGCCTTAATAACAATGAGCGCTGTGTATTTAGGTTTTGGTTTTCATATTGTCCCTTTATCGATTCTACCATTACAAGCATTTTTTTACATGGGAGGACTGGTGTTGACACGGAGCCTCTATCGATTATATCGCCAGCCGACTCACTCAGGCTTTCGTTATAAAAAAGTGCTGTTGATAGGTGGCGGTCGTGCTGCTGAAGGTCTTATTCGTGATATGCAAAGCTTTTCATCAGATCAGTTATTTAAACCAGTAGCGATCTTGGATGATGATCCGGAGCTGCAACAAAGAGCCATTCACAATGTGCCGGTGGTGGGATTTACAAGTACTTTAAAGAAGTATTTGCAAGAAGCATCAGTAGATTTGATTGTGATTGCTATTCCATCCTTAAATAAACCGACCTTTATTAGTGATATTTATACTATTGCCACGGATTATCAGGTGCCAGTTCGAACATTGCCTGGTTTGCAGCACATGGCTAATGGGCGAGTGAGTATTGACGAACTAAGGTGTGTATCTATCGAAGACCTACTTGGTCGTGAGGTAGTGAATTTACAAGATCAGAACCTGGTTAATCGATTTAATGACAAAGTTGTGATGGTGACGGGAGGAGGCGGGTCAATAGGTTCTGAGTTATGCCGGCAAATAGCATTGAATCAACCGCATCGCTTAGTGATCGTAGAAAATAACGAATACAATCTATACCGCATACATAGAGAGCTAAAGAACGAATTCCCTACATTAATAATTGAAGCATTATTGATTGATGTCGCCAATAAAATAGAAATTAATCGTGTTTTTGCAACTGTTAAACCACATATAGTCTTTCACGCTGCGGCATTTAAGCATGTGCCGATGTTAGAGTATCAAGTAGGTTCAGCTGTTAAGAATAATGTGTTGGCCACTCGTCACTTGGCAGATTTAGCAGACCAATACCGAGTTAAAAATTTTATTTTGGTGTCTACTGATAAAGCGGTCAATCCAACTAATGTTATGGGTATGTCAAAACGTATCGGTGAAATATACTGTCAGAATAAAAATAACGTCAGTCAAACTAATTACTCTACGGTTCGTTTTGGCAATGTTTTAGGTTCAGCTGGCAGTGTACTGCCTTTGTTTCGTGAGCAACTCGAAAAGGGTGGTCCATTGACTGTGACCGATGCTAAAATGACGCGTTATTTCATGATGATTCCTGAAGCAGTGAGTTTGATTTTACAATCTTTTTTACTAGGCGAAGGTGGTGAGATTTTCGTGTTAGATATGGGGCAACCTGTTAAAATACTTGATTTAGCTGAAAAGTTGATAAGGTTGTCCGGCAAGCGGCCATATGACGATATCGATATTACAATCACAGGTATTCGTCCGGGTGAAAAGCTCTTCGAAGAACTTTTCTATGGTAGTGAAAATTTATTGCCGACACCACGCGATAAAATATTCAAAGCAAAAGTCAATAAATACGATTGGCATTCAATATTAGATGCTTTCACTGACATGGAGCAGTCTTTCCTCGCCTCCGATCAATCCACGCTGCTCTCCACCATGACCTCTCTCGTCCCTGAATACCAGGGTAAATTTAGTTCGTCGCCAGTTCTGGTGTAGTTTTTATTTGGATTGATTTAATCCTCGATCTTCGTTATTTGGTTTAATTAGTTATTTGAATTGGTCAGCAATGTTGGGATAGTTGTATTTTAATCCTTCTTTCCATTCAGTTTAATGTTTTTCTACTGTAATATAAAACATCGGTTATTTTAATTATACCTATGAGTCCTATTTTTTTAGAGATTATTACCATTGTTTTGATAAATGGAGCTGTTTCTCTCCTTTTTTATTAAGAATAAATATAAAATAGGGTAAATTACAATCTACTATTTTCTGAGAACGTTATAAAACTTATCGACCACATACCTCCCAATAGGCAAACTCGACGTTGCCGCCGGTGATGGGGCGTTGCAAACATGCAATATCCTCTCGCTGTTCTCAAAATAAAAATCTTTCATTAAATTCCCTTCTTTATCCACTGCTTGTGCTCGCACGCCCGCGGGGTATCTGCTGATATCCTGCATGCTAATATGTGGAAAATAGGTTTGGATTTGTTTTAAATAGTATCTGGGAAGTATTGAGCTTTGTAATTCTTTCCAAGTGGCCTTGTAGTGTTTTTTTATGATTTTCCAAAACGGTTTATAGAATGCCACTTCTAAGCAGTCTCTCGGATTAATCGTAAGCCAGTTATAACCTTCTCTTGCTAGCGCCAATACTGCGCTTGGCCCAATGGTAGTGAAGCCTTTGGTTTGTGGTGTAAAGTGGACGCCTAAAAAGGGCAGGCTAGGGTCGGGGACAGGGTAAATTAAATGATTAAAGTAATTATCATAGCTTGAATTTAAGCGATAATACTCACCACGAAAAGGCACAATTTTAAAGTCAGGCTTCTTTCCCGTGAGTCTAACTATCCGGTCTGCGTGTAACCCCGCTGCTGCGATGACATACGCTGTTTTATATCGATCGCCTTTTTGGGTTTGTATTTCAATATCTTTGGTGTTTTCTTTGATTTTCGTGACTTTTTGGTTATAGAAAACTCGACCGCCCAACTTGATAAATAATTCAGCGTATTTTTTGCAGACGGCTTTCCAATCGACTATTCCGGTCTCTTCGACCAGGAAAGCTCCATTGCATTGCATTCCGGGTTGGTATTTTTTTGCCTCTTCTTCAGTTAAATTCGTTACTGTAAGCCCATTTTTCATGCATCTGTTTTTTAGGACTTGCATTCTTTCTAACTCAATGTCGTTAGTTGAAGCAATGATTTTCCCTAGTACTTTGTATGCGATATCATGTTCTTCACAGAATGTTTTTATTTCTTTACAGCCTTTGACACAGAATTCCGCTTTTAAACTTCCAGGCTCGTAGTACACGCCTGCGTGGATCACGCCGCTGTTATGCCCGGTTTGGTGTGTCGCTGAACTATTTTCTTTTTCTAGTACGGCAATGTTTAAATGAGGCTCAGATTGCTTTAATTGCCAGGCGGTAGAGAAACCAATGATTCCGCCGCCAATGATGATAACATCGTAGTTCATGGCTCATCCTTGTTAAAAATACAGAGTATATGATAATCAATAACAACTTATAAAGCAAAGTCAACATGTTTTGTTCTTAATCAATCCACGCTGCTCTCCACCACGACCCATCTCGTCCCTGAATACCAGGGCGTTCATCGACCCACTGCGGTTATCTCTTAAGCCAGTTCTGGCCTCAAAATTCCCTACCTTTATTTTCCACTTAACTCGCTGCTGTCTGCGTTATTCAATAATAGCGTATTCTGCTTCTTGTGTATTTCGCCTTTTCACTCTAGGTCTGCCGACACAAATGTAATCCAGTCCGTATCTGGACACATTGTCGGGTTGATATAAGTTACGTCCGTCAAAGATGACGCTATCTTGCAGTGTGTCAGACAACTGTGAGAAGTCTGGGCTTCTAAATTCCAACCATTCGGTCACGATAACCAGTGCATCGGCGTTTTGTACTGCTTCGATGTTATTATTACAGAATGTGATGTTATCGTTTTCCTTGTAGATATTTTTTGCTGTTGGGACGGCTTTCGGGTCGTATGCGGTGATCGTCGCTCCCCGTTTGCTCAGTTCATTGATCAGAATCACGCTTGGTGCTTCGCGTATATCGTCTGTGTTGGGTTTGAATGCCAAGCCCCATAAAGCAAAGTGTTTGCCGCTGATGTCATGGTTATAGAAATCCAATATTTTTTGGACGAGGCTGAATTTTTGTGCTTCGTTGACTTGATGCGTGGCTTGTATCAGTTTTGCTTCATAGCTCGCTTGTTTGGCGATAAAATTTAATGCTTGCACATCTTTAGGAAAACAGGAGCCACCGTAACCGCAACCTGGGTAGATGAATTGAAATCCAATTCGTGGGTCTGAGCCTATGCCTTGACGTACGGATTCGATGTCAGCACCGACTTTTTCTGCGATTTGACTGACTTCGTTCATAAAGCTGATTTTTGTTGCTAGCATGGCATTCGCCGCATACTTGGTTAATTCAGCAGAGCGTGGACTCATACAGATCAATTTATCGTGGTTGCGATTAAATGGAAAGTATAATTCTGCTAGTTTTTTTTCTGTTGATTTTTGGTTGGTGCCAATGATAACGCGATCGGGCTTCATGAAATCATTGACGGCACAGCCTTCTTTTAAGAATTCAGGGTTCGATGCTATATCGATGTTTATTTTTATTCGGCGTTGTTGCAACTTGTTATTGATTATGTTTTTAACCTCATCGGCTGTACCAACCGGCACCGTGGATTTGTTAACAATGATAGCGTCATGATTAAGTTGGTTGCCTATGGTGCTTGCAACATTGTGGACGAATTGCAAATCTGCTGATCCATCTTCACCCGCGGGTGTCCCAACCGCAATAAAAATTATGCTAGCACTATTGATGGCTTTTTCTGCACAGGTGGTAAACTGAATTCGCTGAGCCTCAAGATTGTTAGTCAGCATTTCCTCAAGTCCTGGCTCGTAGATTAAGCATTCGCCGTTATTGAGTTTTTGTACTCGTTGTGGATCAATGTCTACGCAGGTGACGTTATTTCCTACTTCAGCAAAGCATACAGACGTGACTAAGCCAACGTAGCCAGAACCAAAAATCGTTATATTCATACATTTTTCTCGTGTTTAATTTGTTACCGTTTCATAGTAGGACACATACCAATCAATAAAATTCTTTACACCTTCTTTTATACCGGTTTTCGGCGTATAGCCCAGCTCTTCTTTAAGTCGGGTGATATTAGCCGATGTTTTTGGTACATCGCCGGGTTGTATTGGCATCATGTTCATATTGGCTTTTTTCCCCAGTGCAGTTTCTATCGCGTTGATGTAATCCAGTAATTTTTCTGGGTTGCCGTTTCCGATGTTATAAATTTTATACGGCGCATAGCTGGTTGCAGGATCAGGTTGTTCTCCAGTCCAATTATTATTGGCTTTGGCAGGTCTATCTAAAGCGCGAATGATGCCCTCGACAATGTCGTCGACGTAGGTAAAGTCGCGTACCATATTGCCGTAGTTGTAGACATCAATAGGCTTGTTATTAAGAATTTTCTCAGTGAATAGGAACAACGCCATATCGGGTCTGCCCCAGGGGCCGTAAACGGTAAAAAAGCGTAAACCGGTACAAGGCAGGTTATACAAGCTAGCGTAGGAGTGTGCCATTAATTCATTGGCTTTTTTGCTGGCGGCATACAATGCCATGGGGTGATCGATATTGTCACTTTCATTAAAAGGGTAGGTTTTATTGGCACCATACACTGAGCTGCTAGAAGCAAACACTAAGTGCTCAATGTCATGGTGGCGACAGGCCTCGAGAATGTTGCAAAAACCCAAGATGTTGCTATCGATATAGGCATGGGGGTTTTGCAAGGAGTAGCGCACGCCAGCTTGTGCGGCTAAGTTTACAACCTTAGTAATGGTGTTTTCTTTGAACAACGTTTCAATCGCGGATTTGTCCGCTAAATCGATTTTTTGAAAGCTGAAATTCGGGTGTGGTAATAATTGATCAAGTCGATCTTGTTTTAATTGTACGTCGTAATAATCATTAAGGTTATCAATGCCTACAATTTTATCTCCTCTGGCTAATAACTTTTGAGTAAGATGAAAGCCAATAAAACCAGCTGAGCCGGTAATTAAAATAGTCATGTGAATTCCTTTTAGTTAAACTATATTTATGATAATTAATAATAAGCCATAAATCAAAGTTAATGTGTTTTCTTCTTAATCAATCCACCTTACTCTTCACCATGACCTCTCTCGTCCCTGAATACCAGGGCGTTCATCGACCCACTGCGGTTATCTCTTAAGCCAGTGCTGGGCTTAAATTCCCCGTTTATAATTATTTGATTATGTTTCTGCCGTTCTGGCACACTATCCATTTTTCCCTCAAAATTCTATTAATCATTGATACGCAAACTTCAGTAAGTGCGTGGTTTCATTTGATTTTGTGTTAGCTTTGCCTGTGTTGATAATCATGCGAAATTTTACATAATTACTTTTAAATTAAGCGAGAGAAAAAAAAATGCAATAGCTGCACTATAATGAGCATGGTTGCGATGACAATGATGCTCTGTTTTGAAACTCTATTGTTGCTGACACCTTCACGTCGTGTCGATATAGGCACATGTGCCCGGTCTGTCATCATGCAATAACCCAGTATTAAAATAATAATCGCATTACTGATAGGGGCTAGGAATATGGCTGAATCATGTACTCTTAGTGATTGTGGAAAGAAAGGAAGGTAGCTGGTAAGCGTAACTACAGGCTGTTCGTGTATTCTACCATAATGGATATATGGACATCCAAGAAACACAGTGATTGAGGCTATCATGTAACCCCACCGTTTATGCTTGAACATGCCGATAACAGAAAAAAAACTTAAGCAGAGGAAAAGTAGTATCAGAGAGCCAAATGTCCAAAATACTTGATCATAAATTAATCCAAAAGTGATATGAGTATATCTGATACTTTGGATGAATAATACAATAGATTTGACAACAAGCGTAATAATGGCAAAGGTAATTGTGAAACAAAAGCTTTTATATGCCCATTTTTTACTACCTATTATGCCTAGTGTGATAGTGATTGTTAGAAGGTTGTAAATTATAATAAACCATGTTCCCGTTAGATTAATGTAGTGCTGGATCACGTTAAAGGTGGTTAGTGTAAACATGGCAAGTAAAAATTGCCTGAGTTTTGTTAGTCTTTGATCGGTGTTGTACGTCACTTCGAATACAGGAGGCCTTTTGTGTGTGATCAGAAGACCGAACAAAAGCCAGTTATATAGCTTGGGTAGAAGCTGCCAGCACAAAGCCATTATCTGTTTCATCGTGCCTTGTGAGTAATGAGGAAGGAAGAGGTTCAATCCGAAGAATTTTAATCCCAGTGAATCAGAAAATAGGTTAAAAAACGGTACATAGTTAGGATTACAACAGTAACCCAATGCATTGCTCCAGGATATATCGGGAAAAAGATACAGATACACCGTTGATGCACCGAGTAGGTAGCCCCATCCTTTATCTTTGATTATACCAATCATTGATATAAGATGTAGTGTGCTTAAGAGACAGATTAGAATGATGCTAATCTGTGAAGTAAGCGATGAGTATTGAGTGATAAGTTCAATGTTACCCCGGTGGATTTTTATAAAATTAACAAATCCATTAAGCTCAGTCTCTGTTACCCAGCCTAAGAACCGATAGAATTTAGCGTCGAGGAAAATAATCTTGTATAGTTCATATATCTGGTGTAACAATACACTGCTGAAGGTTAGGATGATAAGCGATTTTATCAGTGTCTGAAAACGTTGACTGTTCATGTTTAGTGTTACCCTTTCAGAGCGCTGTTAAGGTGCAAAGTTCTTTTGTCAGCAACCCATTTTGCATTCACCACCGATGTTACCGTTAATAGATGAGGCTATGCTTTTACTGACTCGGTCTTTCAATAAAGGCGATTCCAAATCAGTCAGCCAGCATTCAATCACGTTTTCTAATTCATTGAACTCTGCCTTGCTCAGCATCATCTTTGCCGCTTTTTTTATTTCATTGGATAAATCGTATAAAGACATCTCTTTGTAACTTATAGCATAAATTTGATTAGGTGAAGCCTTTCTTATAGGTGTGCCAGAAAATAAAAAGCGCGGATGAATATCCGCTTGTTGTGGTGCAAAGAAAGACAAGCGGTCATTACGCTTTAATTTGAATATGACCGTATTCTGACATTGTTTGAATTTTATTTTTTTTATGAGTTTGTCTTTATGTTGATTAATTATTAGATGACCTATACGATGCTGGAAATTACTCTTATGTAAGTACAACGTCTGGTAATCTCTTTGGTCGAGGAGTGTGATAGGATTGTGTTTTTGAGTTTTGTTATGTTCCTTTAACTTGGTAATCAAACTCTCTAGACGACCTTGCTCTACATCGATGATTCTCTTCTTCATGGATTGACTGATATTGTTATTACTTTTCAAAATAGCAAGATCATGAGATGGGTATACATTTAATACTAGACCAAATAAGGTTTCTATTTTATTTATATTTTGGAGGGATTTTTTTTCCACGCACAGCTTGTTTATGACAAAGATAGAGAGTTGTGTTAGGTTCTGGTTTTGTGGTGACTGTTCTAGCTGGTTAATGAGCTCCGTTAATAACCCATTAGTATCACGTTCAAGTTTGTTCATTATCTCTATTTCATCACTTGTCTCAAGTAAGGCTGCTGATCTTTTTTTTAAGTCATGAAAGAATTTGCCAGTATTATCTGTCTGACCAATTTTATTAATTAAAATCTCTAATTCCAAGCGTTTAGCTTGAATACGTTCTGGCTGAATGCACCTTAATAGCGGCAATAAGACTTCGTTGTCCCACTTCTTCGTCGCTTCTGCGGGTCTCATTCCAATTACATGTTCAATGATCCTGAAAATGGCGTCGTCGTTTGTGTTTTGAAAAGGTAACCTTTCTTGAGACGTCTTAATAGTCTGAAGTAGCTTTATTACCGTGACTTTGTGACTCTCGATTATCTTACGAGTGGCGCGAGAATCCGAACTAAACAGAGTTTCAATCAGTGCTACGCATAAAACAATTCCATTTCTGTTTTGAGTTGTGTACTGCAAAAATTGAGACATTGCATTGTTTTTTGAAATTGACTCCAATATCAATAGCACTGATTTTGGGCTCAATCTTCCATGAGAGAAAATATCAACCCAGAAAGTGATTGTGTCTAGGTCATTAGTCTCAAGAGCCTTGAGGAATGTGTGTGGATGATGATCTACTTTAATTAATTTCAGTTTTTTAAATAAATTCAGATACTCTATTCTTTTTGATGTCGTGCAGTATGACAGTATGCTTCTCATGTCGTCATCACGTTTTTCAAGAGTCTCACTGACACATGAAATCATGCATTCGTCACTTTGACGAAGTAAAATTTTACACAAGGTTTCGTACCTCTTAAACTTAAGACAGTGAAACATCGCGTGATAGTCTAGGGCAAAACTATAGCTATACTGGTGAATGTATTGTTCATGGTTTTTATTCGTATCAATTATCGTTAATATACACTCATATCTGTGACTGCTACAGCAACAGTCGGTGGTAGCACAAACCATTTCTAAAGCCTGCACACGTGGTGTGATAGCGTTGTCATCGTTTTGTTCTAATTCGGATACAGTATCTGCAAAATCATCAACAGTGAGCAGTTTTTCCAGGCATTGTATACTTGAAAGTTCTGCAGCTCGAATCAGTGCATAGCCTCGAACCGTCTTAATTCCGTTTGTTTTTAGTCCAAAACTTTCAGGCCATTCTTCGTTGCCGAATCCATTTTCGTCCAATAGGGACATTAAGGCATCAGCATGATCCACCTTCACAAGGTGTTCTACAGTAAAATGTCGCATGTTCGAATAAGTATCTCTCTTAGGCCATATTGTGTTTCCAAAATTATCACCTTCGCCGCTATCAAGAATATGTTTTATGCAGTCTATTTTGTTCTGATCTATTGCGTGATCTAGAGCAAAGTGAAGATTGTTATAACCGTGCTCGTCATTTGGTGGGAAAAGCGTATTAGCAAACTCTGCATTCAAAAGTGCAGCCATGATTTCAGTATTGTTGTTTTTGATTGCAATTTCTATTGCTTTGTGGCGAATCGAAAGACCACACTCAGAAGTGCGACAGGGATTTGTTTGTTCATCGTTGCTGATGGCAGAAAGTAGACCTGCTTTGTCATTTGCATTTATCAAACTCTTTAGTTCTGAAATTAATTCGTCCATAAGGTTCCTTGTTGTCTTTTGCTAATATTTTTATTTCGTTAAAATTAGCACTTTATACTGTTAATTACAACTCCGTTGTATAGTTTAATATTTTCTTGACATTAAGTTTGAAAAATAGCTATCGATGAATCAGTGTAAAAATAATACCGTTCGGCTTATGGAGTGAACAATATCAAGTGGGATAACGTCCCATTTAACGAAGATACAATAAAAATGAGGCGATAACTTTTTTAAAATATTCATCGTATACTAGCACTTTTTCCAATTCTATGTTGTAACAACATCCTGCTGAAGGTTAGGATGAGAAGCGATTTTATCAGTGCTTGAAAACATTGACTCTTCATGTTTAGCGTTACCCTTTTAGAGCGCTATTAAGGTGGAAAGTTTTTTTTGTCAGCAACCCATTTTACGTTCACCACCGATGTTATCGTCAATAGATGAGGCTATGCTTTCACTTACTCGCTCTTTCGAGTAGGGCGATTCCAAATCATTGACACAGCATTCAATCAAGTTTTCTAATTCATTAAACTCTGCCTTGCTCAGCATCATCTTTGCCGCTTTTTTTATTTCATTGGATAAATCGCATAAAGACATCCCTTTGTAACTAACAGCATAAATTTGATTAGGCGAAGCCTTTCTTATCGGTGTACCAGAAAATAAAAAGCGCTGATCAATATCTGCTTCTTGAGGTGCGAAGAATGATAAGCGGTCATTACGCTTTAAACTGAATATGATCGCGTTATTTTCTTGCTTGAACTTAAGTGTGCGTGACAGTTCGTAAGTACTTTTATCTATTATTAAATCACCTGTGCGTTGTTGAAAACTGCTTTTATATAAATAAAGAGCCTGCCTATCGTTTCGATTGAGGAGTGTAATAGATTTGAATTCTTGAGTTTTGTTGTGTTCCTTTAATTTGCCGATCAAACTCTTTAGACGACCTTGCTCTACATCGATGATTCTCTTTTTCATTGATTGACTAATATTGTTACTACGTTTCAACATAACAAGATCACGAGATGGGAATTGATTGGATACCAGATCAAATAAGGTTTCTATTTTATTTATATTTTTGACTGATTTTTTTTCGACACACAGCTTATTTATGACAAAGATAGCGAGTTGTGTTAGCTTCTGGTTTTGTGGTGACTGTTGTAGCTGATTAGTTAGGTCTGTTAATAACTCATTAGTGTCACGTTCGAGTTCGTTCAATATCTCTTCTTGACCCATTGTCTCCAGAGCGTCTCTTACTCTATGTTTTAAGTCACTTAAGAAAAAGCGAGTGGACTTTGTCTGACCAATTTCATCAATTAAACTCTCTATTTCCAAGTATTTAGCTTGAATACGTTCTGGCTGAATGCACCTTAATAGAGGCAATAAGACTTCGTTGTCCCACTGTTTCGTCGCTTCTGCGGGTCTCATTCCAATTACATGTTTGATGATCCTGAAAAGAGTATCGTCGTTTGTGTTTTGAAAAGGTAACGTTTCTTGAGACTTCGTAATAGCCTGAAGTAGTTTTATTATCGTGACTTTGTTGTTCTCTATTATCTTACGAGTGGCGCGAGAATCCGAACTAAACAGAGTTTCAATCAGTGCTACTGATAAAATGGTTCCATTTTTGTTTTGAATGCTACATTGCACATATTGAGCCATGAACTTATTTTGTATAAGTGAATTTAATATTAGTAGCATTGATTTTGGATCTATTCTTTGTTGAGCGTAAAGGTTTAGCCAAAATGAGAATATGCTTGTATCATCGACTTTAAGCGACTCGATAAAGAGTTCGAGATGATATTCCGGTTTAATTAATTGCATTTGTTGAAATAATTTCAGATGCTTAATTTTTTTTAGTTTGGTGCACTGTTTCAATATTCTGATCATTGTATCATCACTTTTTAAAAGAGTGTTACTAAATAGCACTAATTCTTTCGTTATTTCTTTTGGGTTTTTTTTGTTGATGAGTGTAATTAATAAATTGATTGGATCAGTATTTTCTATCTCCACTCCAAATAATAATGTGGATAAGCATTGATGCTGATTATGCTCGATTAATATTGATAAGGCATAATGGTACATGGTATAACCATGGCCTTTGTTAGGCCATGGTTGTTCGGAAAATGGTTTGTCGATTAAAAGCTCTCGTAAACAATCGATCTGGCCATTGATGCAGGCCGTATATATAGCAAAATGACGCAGGGTCCACTCAGGTTTTTCGGGCCAAGGTTCGTTTCCGACAGCTTGATTATTCGGTTTTATATGGTCTAGAAGTTGTCTTAGACTTGTAGAATGTCCAAGTTTTGCCAACTCTTCGATACTCTGATGGTGTAATTTCCATGGTGCTTTTTTAGTGGGAGAATCTAATTCGTGAAAGCCGCGATCAAATAAAAGTTTACTTAAAGAATCGTACGCAGCCACATAATTACAGTGCATAATTGCAATTTCTTTTAGTAATGAACCATATTGTTGATGATTTTGTTCGTGGTATGTGTCAAGTATCACTGAGATACTGTCGTATTGGTTGTTATGACAGGCCACTGCCATAGCATGCAAACGAGGCGTTCTTATTGTGCGAATGTATTGTTCCGCCGAAATATCTCCAAAGTTCTCTGTATTAAGCAGCTTGTTTAAACACCGGGTTCTTCCATCTTTTGCGGCGGCTAGCACTGCATACCGCTTAACTGTGATCTTTGTATTTGTTTTTGATCCAATACGTCCCGGCCATTCTTCATTGCCGAATCCTTTTTCGTTTAACAGTGTGGCTAAGCAGTCACTATCATCAAACAGAATAAGATTATGTAAGGTATAATGACGTATTTGTAGGCCATCAGGTTCTCCTTGCCACCTTGAGTAACCAAAATTATTATCTTCGCCGCTATTTAAAATGCGCTTTATGCACTCGATATTTTCTCGGTCTATTGCAGTATCTAAGGCATAGTGACGATTAGTCCATTCGGGTTTTTCGTACTGATTTATCGGATCAGGTAACTGTGCAAAGTTATCAGAATCTAAAATTGCTATGACGCATTCAGGACTGTTGTTTTCAGTTGCAATATCAATTGCTTCGTGACGAAGCGTAAAAAGATTTGTCATCTCATGCTCGATCAAACGATCTCCATTTTCCTTAAGTAAAGTGAGTAGTTCTTTTATATTTTTTTTTTCTATCAACTCTTTGATAACTTCAATTAAATCGTCCATACAGTTTCTCTCGAATTACTTTAAGATTATTTACGAAAAAAGTAGCATTTTATACCTATAATTACAACTCCATCATGTAATTTAATTTTATCTTAATATTAATTTGATAAGATAGCTATTAATCAACTACAGTAAATTAACGCCAATGAGCTGATGAATTATAGATAGCAGGGGGAGAGACATGCCATTTAATAAAAACACAACAGAAGAAGAGGTGATAACCTTTATACAAGATTCACTTCAGTCGAATGCTGGCTCTCTATCAATCGAGAGCGCTGAGCAAAAGCTTTTGGCAATGAAGAGTATGATTAATGAGTTGGCAACTTTGCCAGAACATCTGAGAGGTAACTCGAAAATTGCTAAATTAGCGGTGGCGTTGCACCCAGGGACACTTCGTTTTTTTGATCACACCATTCGTTCAAACCCAGATGTTATGGATGTCGCACTGTCACCTGATGTCATTGATAATCACGTTCTATTTCTCAATGGTCAAAATGATTGGTCTCATCTTTTTGCCATTGGTTTTGTAGATGATAGTTTTCGAAACGATTACGCTTTCTCTAATAAGTTACTGTCACACACGTTACGCCTGATCGAAAAGCTATTTGAAAAATTTGGTCGATCTGATTTAGTTTGCGAGCGCGACCAACTGCTTTCAATAACCACACCTGAACAGATGGCAGCGGAATTGCACATAGTCAAAGGCAACTTAGTCAATGGTAAAAAAGTATCAGAAAACGCCTGGTTGATCCATGAGAGGATAGAGTTTTACGAACTGCTTTGTCTTTTGTATCGATCGAACGAATCTGTTAGGGGAAACAAAGAAGTTCTTATTGAATTGGGAAAGTTTTTTAATCCATTATTGGTTTTTGCGTTTGCAATTAATAATTTGTTTAATTCAAGTGACCTGATTAGCTTGCTGTGTCAAAAAATTTCGATGATTGACAGGGGTGACTGCTTCTTGATTTTGGCTGGTAATCAGTTGAAACATAACAAAGCCTTCTTGCAAAAATTAATTCATCATGAATTCATTGGAATTGATACGTGTGTTCATCCTAGTTTGTTTGAAGACAATTATTTATTAAGTTTGATTATGAAAGAGCCAACATTAGTTAGAACACTGCCATATTATCTGCAAATACAACATCGATTCACTATTACAATGCTGCAGAATGAGGCTCATAAGCATGAGCAGAATGAAAATTACTTTATGAATAATTTCATTTCTCGAACTATTCCAGATTGTTTTAGAGATAAAGATGATCAATTTAATGATAGATTGATCGGATTCAGTTTGCTTGAAATAGTTGGACTTCAGACTATGCGCCTCATGGCAGATTCGCTAGTGAATGATCCCTGTATTACTTCTCATTCTATTACCCTTTTTGGTAAGAGTGCGTACGAAAAGCTCTCTGTTTCAAGTAAATCTCATGCGGATGTGTTGGAGCGATTGCACAAAAAAGAGGGTGATGATTATTGTACTGTAGAAAACTTGGGTGAGGATAATTATAAAAAATTATGTATGATTAAACGCCTTATAAACGATGTATTGGTCGATAACTCTTTGTTAACCATAAATATTGGTATTGGTAAAGATGCTTTGTTATCATGCTTAAAGCCGTTTCTCACGGCATCCGATAGGTGTCGTTTGTTCATGACATGTAAGTCAAATGAGACGTCAATGTCTGAATCAGAAAACAACATAGCAGCATCATCCCCTTCATGATCTTTGTTTGAATACAATAAAGAAGATTATAAACAATGTTCGATTGGTCAAAACCAACAGCTCAATTACTCTGCTGTTCTGAGTCATGGGGTCAATATCACTTGGCGATATTTAAACGAGGCATATTAAAAATAGGGTAGATGATACTAAAAGTACCAGATGCTCGCCTTTGATGTTTCTATTATACTTACGAAGACAAAAAATTGACTTGTCACTTGATCCTAACACCATGGTGGTTCTCGCATTGTTAATTGCTGCCAGCGACCCTGAAGACAAAGATCAGATGATTAAATTAGTTGTGAATTGCTTCAAGCGTGAAGAATGATACAATCTTTGTTGGCTTACTTGCCGTTTATTGTTATCAGTTGTCAAGTTAAGCTGGCTGAGATAACCGGCATCGTAACATGTTGTTCGTGTATGATGAGGGTGGTCAGTATGCAGCAATCTTTGATAGATCAAAATCGAATTTTTGAGGATCGTATTCTGGAATTGGAGTGGTGTTTTTATCCGATTCCCTTAAACCCATCACGTGCATACCTTTCATGGTAACTGTTCCTGCAATCACTGATCCCAATGCTCTGTCGCCACCGGCTAAAGAACCGACCCAAGCTAAATATTCATTGCCATCAGCGTCAGTGAAAATTTTAAATAAAGCTAATTGATTAAAGACTCCTGAACCACCACCGCACGAATAGGTATTAACAACAAAAGTATCGTTAGCTGTTCTGCCAATAACTTTATAACTGTAAGATTGATTTTCGTCATATTTGTTTTGGAAATCACGCCCGTAGGTTACGCTGTGCCAGCCTGATGAATCAGTGCCATCGTCCGTCGCACTGAAGTCATTATGACGGTTTTTTGCTTCGCATGTCGATAGATTAACGAGATCCGTGCTACCTCGTAGATCGCCTACCATCATGTCGACACAAGCGGGGTTGATGGGGTGGTTATTATAACAGAATTGTTGATGCGCTGCCGTATGACTGGGTAAAGGATGGCAGGGTAGTGATGTACCGGCGAGTAATGGCTGAGTTAGGCTGCTCATAAATAACAGAAAGAATCGTGACTTTTTCATATTTTTCTCTTTGATGTGTGCAGGCTGTGACATGTGTGCAGTATGATACCAAGTGAAAATATTTTATATTAGTTTTGCAATGATGTCTCCGCTTGCGTCTTCAATACTTGATCAAATATAATTTGTGACTCTCTGCGTTGCATCACATCATGATGCTGCATGCGTCTAACAAAAAAATCAGTGACGACCTGCTGAGCCGTTAGAGTGGTATTTTCAGACTGGCTGGCCTTATTATGTTGACCTTTTGTGGCTGCAAGGGCGCGCAAAAAAAGTATAACTTCAGCTTGATCATTATGCACTCGACGGGTAAGGTGAGCTATTTTGTTCATAAGGAAACGGTGAGTCACCGGGGTCCTTAAAAAACGCAAGCGGCGATTCATTTCATACAGCGTGTGTAATCGAGGTCTGTGATGGTGTTTGATCACATGGCTCATGTGTATTAGAAGTGCAAGAGGATTACGCTCTTCAAGGTAGTATGCAGGGAAGTCTTTTGCTAAAGTCAACAACAGAGACTTGGTTTCTGTCTGCAACAATTGCAGCAGCTGCTGTAGTTTTACTAGTGCATGATCACGCTCGCTTAAATGTGCGTAATGATTGTATGAGAGGAGGCGGCAAGAAGACCGTTGTGTGTCACTATTTTTAAACGAATAAGATCTGAAAGGCATCGATGTTTCCCGAGGTTGATGATTCGTGTTAAGTATACTGAACTTTGTTGATAAAGCCATGCGTTTGTTGTGTGTATCGTGTCTTATTTATAAATCATTTTCCTGTATTATTCTAATATGCGCAGTGATGTAGGTTGAAGCATAAATGAGTCGAAGAGAATGAGTGTTACTAATCTTGCTTAGTTTTGATAATCATAATTTTAATTTTTATTTAAGACTTTTTAGTGTAACGAGACGATAATCGGAATGATTTGTGAAATATACCGATCCTTTTATTGATTTTGAGTTAAATTTTCCGTACTGTTGTAAAAAATCCAATCAAACAAATCAAAGGTAATCATAATGAGTAAAGTCAATAACAGTAAACAAAGGTCTAATCAGAGAACTAGTTCAGTCGAAATCTCAGATATCCAAAAGCAACTTGAAACACTAAAAGGTGAGCTCGCAATGGTGAGGCAGCGTCTTAAAAATACTGAAGATCTAATACTCATTGATTGTAGGCAACAGTTGAAAGAGGAGTTCATGACTGTAAGTTCACAACTGCGTCACAAAGGTCTTTGGTTTAATGGCCATTCAAAGAAAAAAATAGACATTATAATTGATTCATATCTTTCGAGCATAGCCCGTATGGCTCAACATAGCGATGCAGGCATTAAGCCGATTGAAAAAAGAAGAATGGAAGCGCTGTGCGCTGTGGTCAATAGTCTCAATGGTATTCAATTAAATGTACCGGGAAGTAATGGCAGTGACCTGGAAAGATGTCGTTCGAAATTTAAATTCTACATTCTTGCGATGTTAAGAGAAAAAAGAAACTTGATTAAATACAATTCTGCCAGACACTCTATCTTTAGAGAATGGATGTATTTTTTTGAAATGATGTTTCCTGAAAAAAACTGGGAAACAGCGGTCGTGCCTCTTGTTGAATCATGCTCACGTGAAGTAATTCTATACATTGCATCAACAATAGTATTTAATAAAAAAGAAAAAGGACTCCACATGATGAAATGCATATTTGATGCAAAAAAAACAATCACAACGCCTAATGTGATCGAAGGCATCGATAAATTGGTTATAAAAATTCATTCAAATGGAAAATTAGCAGAGAACCCTAGTAATAAGTCGCTTAATGGATTTGTGAAAATACTTAAGAAATGGTGTCATGCGCGTATGATTTGTGGAGAGAAAATAAGTTTTTATGCTTTTTATAAGGGTTTTTCATCTAGTGTAAACAAAAGTAGTGCCTCATTAAAAACCGGTGTAAGCACGGTTGTACCACAGCCCGTGCGTTCAGCTGGATCGTTAAAACGTAAGGCGTCGGTTGATAAGCGTCGCCTTGAAATTCCTCTAAATATAAGAACCACGTTCCAACAGATACGTGCAGTAGTAACAGAAAAACCTACACAACAAGAAGATTTTAAAGTTTCATTCAAAGATGTGAATACAGCTAAGGAAGTGTTCACATGGCTTCACAAGAACGTTAATGGCCAAATACTGTATTCGTTATTTCCAGCAGAAGATTACTTCCTTATGTCGCGACGCTATTTTAATGATGTCTATGATTACTTGTTTTGCGCTGCTCAAAAGCCAGCTAATTTGACAAGTGGGGCGATGTCTTGGGCTGGAAAGGTCAATCAAAAAAATGCTCAGGCTGTTACAATTAATCTGACCGCTAGCGTCGATATTAAACCAGAGGTTAAAAAGCAGAAGTTACTTTGACTATGTGAGTAGAGGAAGCTTTGTATGGTTGCGCTCCTAAATGGTGATTTTCGTCTAAATTAACACTGCGATTATCCTATTGAAAACAATCTTATGTAGTTAACAGATTGACTTGGATGCTGACAATTACCGTGAAATTTAACTTAGAATTTCTTCCCACCTTTTTTTATGACATTCGTCAGTTTCAATTGTTCATTTGCAAATACGCAAGGTCTTTTTTTGTCGTGTGACCAATTATATAACTTATCAATAGCAAGTTTATGGTCAGATCAATCTGTCAGTTGTTCTTGATTGCCTAGTACTTCACTAGCAGATCCAAAATTGTGAGCTAGTACCAGTGTTCCGACAGCATTGGCTTCGGCGTAAATTAATCCAAATGATTAGGCAATCTTGGTCTGCGGATAAAAAATACAGCATGCATCTCTCGTTATTTCAATAAGTTGTTTATGCGGCATGGGGCCTAGATAGCTAATTCTTTTATCCTTAATTAGACTTGATCTTATCGTTGGAAGACATTTGATCTTTGTTTTTTTTATTACATAGTCAATTATTTTGGGTATTTTAAATAATTTTTGATATCCTGGGTTGGCGATGTAGAATCTTACATTGGGAAGTGTTTTTTTTGTTTTTTTCAAAAATTTCAAGTGTTTGAACTAGCCCTCTTGATGGAGTGCTCAAGAATAGTATCTTATTATAGTCTATATCCTTATTTTTATTTGATAATGCATCGTCAATTGGGTTGTATATGAATGTTATGTGCTCTTTTTTCTAGATTTAGGTATTTTTGTATTGTGTTTTGATGGCTTTTTGAAACAGCAACTATTTTACAATTATTTTTTTCTAACGCATTCTTTATTTTCAAGACTGCTTTGTTCGGCATTTCTTCTTGTATGTTATCATGCATCCATAAAAACAAGTTGGTATCATTAAATTGTTTACGAAACTTTTCAATTAAGTCATAGCTTCTAACAATGATAACATTGTCGATTTTGTTTTTTTTGATTTTACTAATGTCGTTCGATGGAATGTATGACAGGGTAGCTGACTCTTTTTTTATTACTTTTCGTCTTCGTTGTGCCACATAAACATTGTGCCGGGTTGCGAGACCATTAACTACTCTTGTGATGGAAGCTTCGGTGCCACCTATCGCTTGAGATTTTAAAGTTGAGTTTTCATATGGCGCTACTGTGTTAATAGGGTCTATAATTAGTATATTCAATGTTGTCTCTCAGAATTTGTCAAATTACCAGGCTATAGCATTGTTTTTTGAAAAATAAAACACAATTTCCATTTGGCATTAATGGTATGTTCAAATAGGCTATAGCTGAACTCACTGGACTTATATAAATCTATTCTGCTTGTCAAAAAGAAATTTAAATAACCGCGTCTTTTGAAATATAGACAGTAGAATCATTCACTTTGGCATCGGAAAAGCCCTGCTTGCGCAACACGCAACTGTCGAGGGAGGGGGGGTTATTAGCATCAAGTTTATCATATGCAACCTGAGCTCGCTGCCATTGCTATCAGCATAATTTTTATTTGTTTTGCTATCAGTAGTCCGATGGTAAGCTGGTTTCAGATCGATCAAAGCGTCGTAAACCCGCACAAGAAGTGCTCATAAATTTTCCATTATAGTAGTGATATTTTTAGCTAAATCTTCATCTTGCAGGGTAGTGCGGCGCTATCATGCTAACACTAGCAATCATATTTAAGATCTATCAATCAGCTGTTGTCGACCCTTACCGAATGTCCAGTCTTCAAGTTGATTGTTGACAATACTAATGAAAACATTATCAGGCTTTAGTCCAATTGCGCTCTCCAAAGCGATTGGGAGCTCTTTGAAGAATGCTTGCTTCATTTCACTTGTCCGCGGGGTGGATGTTATATGGATAACGATAATGTCATCCGTTCTTTCCATATCCCACATGGTTTTATCAATGAAACAACATTCTGGTTCAATTTGATTAACAAGATGAAAATAATCATGGCTTGGGATGTTCCATGTTTTTATCAGTGTGTCATGGATGGTCTGGCTCATTTTTTTTATGTAAGCGCAGTCTTTTCCTCTCTGTAGTGTAATATTTAATAGTGGCATAGTTTACTCCTTCTGTATTTTAATGTGATTTGATTTTTTTCTTTAAGTATGTCTAGTTATCTTTTTTATCGAATAAAAAAACCTAGGGCTACCAGTTATTCACTCTATTCGACAGGCACTAAAACTCGGTTCTATCAACATGTTTCTATTCGTCGCCCCCCTATTTATCAACATCGAGAGGGGATTGATTTTTTTAATTCTATTTACATGAGTTTATACAACATAACGAGGTATCCATTGGCTTGTGTACTATATAAAACGATTGAAATATTTATACTATACGGTATAGTCTAGTTATAGGAGGGTGTTATGTCAAGAACCAAATCGTTAGAAAAAAGAAAAGCAATTCTAGACGTTTCTAAGTCATTGTTTTTATCAAAAGGCTATGCGGCTGTTAGCATGGATCTTATCAGTAAAACGTCGGGTATTTCAAAAAACACGTTGTATTCGCATTTTAAGAATAAGGCAGCTTTATTTTCAGCAGTGATTAAATCACACTGGCAAAATGGAAGTATGCCATCCATTAAACTGGATTCTTCCCTTGGTTTGCAAGAAACCTTAACTGATTTTTCTTTCAAACTGTTACGTCATTTATATAAAGAAGATACGATGAGTTTCTTTCGTCTTCTTGCGTATGAGTCGCATGCTTTTCCTAAACTAGCAGCTTCCATCATGGATGATAAAGTATCACCTTCAACATCTCAGTTATCACAGTGTTTTATTAAAGAATTGAATAAAAATGAGAAGGAGGCACATGCTTTAGCGATACAATTTTTAGGACTTTTAAAAGAGGATGCATTTTGGCATGTGCTGGTTGGTTTTAGAAATAAGTACACAAAACGAGAGATGGAAAAACACGTTGATACTTGTGTAACTACGTTCATAAAATTCATAAGTATAGTTGATTCATAAGTGGAATAGGAGCACACCATTTCATTCATCGAAAAAAAAACAGTGAATGAGGCTAGTCTGGTTTAAGTTGTCGGATGTGAGTGTACTATTTTATGAATTTTTTTCTCAACATAATTGAGGAGCATCAGATTATTTTGTTCACGGTCTGATCTCGGATGTTGACAATCATATTACATTAACGTGATTATGAATAATTGCATATTTGATATAATGAGTAGTTTTTTAGTGTTTTGCATGTTGACATTTTTTTGTGAGCGATCTAAACTGGATGAGCTTTTTAATTCAACGTGAGAATTCTAATGCTTTATTTTGACAACACATTGACGACTACCACATCCCAGTTAGGGGGGTAAAGTCACTGTTGTCTATGATTTTTAACCCCGTAACGGCCACCATCGTTTCGGGGTTTTTTTATGGAGTCATAGTATGATTATTAACGATATGTATCGAATATTACAGAGTTTATTTGTCATTCAACCTAACTGCGATTGGTGCGCGGTTGATTTCACCAGCACCATAACGACAACGACAACCACAACCACTACAGCGATATTGAGTGGAGGGGATGGCTTGCTTTAAAAAAAAGTGTCATCAAACAACCCGCCACCTTAGTTTAAGCTGGCGGGTTTTTTTTATTTTAAAAATAGGGGTAAATGATGAATCAATATAATCGAGTGAAATTCAGTGAAGACCAGTTACTGCAAGAATTCGCTCATAATACAAAACCGCGGGCTTGGGTCGTGTGGGGGTTGGCTGCAGCGTTCTTCTTCGCTGAGTATTTCGCGCGCGTTGCACCCGGAGTTATGGCACCAGAATTAATGCGAGCGTTTAAGGTTCGTGCGTTTAGTTTAGGTGAGTTATCGGCTTTCTTTTATTATGCTTACGTGGGAATGCAGCTGCCTGTGGGTGCTCTAATCGACCGTTATGGGCCGCGTATTTTACTGAGCCTCATGGCAGGCTTGTGTGGGTTGTCGTGTCTGCTATTCGCGTATTCAAACGTTTTAATCGTGGCTGAATTATCACGTTTTTTGATGGGAATTGGTGCTGCTTTTGCGTTTGTTGGAGCACTAAAACTCGCTCGAAACTGGTTTCCCTCGTCTCAGTTTGGTATGCTCGCGGGTGCTACACAAGCCTTAGGCATGTTTGGCGCTGCTGTGGGAGAAGGTCCTGTTTCTGTGTTAGTTCAACAGTTGGGTTGGCAGTATACTATCGATTTAATTGGTTTTGTGCTCATTAGTTTAGCCTTACTGATTTTATTTGTGGTACGAGATCAGCCTCAACAGGTCGGTGAAATGCGTTCGCAACAATCTGTTTCACTATGGTGTGGCTTACGTGTGGTAATTAAACACAAGCCATGCTGGATAAACGGATTATTCGCAGGTTTTTTATATGCGCCAACAGCGGCATTTGCGGAATTGTGGGGGCCGTCTTATTTGCATCAAGTTTATCATATGCAACCTGAACTCGCTGCGACTGCCATCAGCTTAATTTTTATTGGTTTTGCTATCAGTAGTCCGATAGTGGGTTGGGTTTCAGATCGATTAAAGCGTCGTAAACCCGTGATGATGTCATCGGCTGTATTGAGTTTGTTGTTTATTTCGTTAGTCTTATATTGCCCACATTTATCGGTGACAGCGCTCATGTTATTATTATTTTTATATGGGGTGAGCAATGTGGCGGTCGCAATTTCCTATGCGGTTGCCAGTGACATGGTGTCGCGTGATATTTCAGGTATTGCAATGAGCTTTACTAACATGGCTTCGGTGTTAGTCGGTGCGTTATTTCAGCCGCTAATTGGCTTGTGCCTTGATTGGGGTTGGGATCATAAAATACGACATGGTTCGCCGGTGTTTTCGTCTCACGACTATCATATGGCGATGGTTCTGTTGCCATTGTGTTCGCTCTTCAGTTTAATTTTGTGTTTTTGTCTTAAAGAAAGTTGTACAACTCAGTAGTTGGTTCATTGAATAATAGTGATGCTTTTTTATTAAGTGGAGATTAAACTACAAGAAATGGGTGGAATAGGGCTGTTTGTTACAACATTGTTGCAAAAAATGGCCGGTGAATCAGTATATTTACTCAGGGTTTTTTGCTAGGATTGCATTAACAATTTTACTCAAAAGCACATAGGGGGATCAACCATGATTAAACAAATTGTCAAAACCATTAGCTTATTCTTAATAGCTACGCAGGGTGGTGCTATCGGCGCTTCAGAAACCTCACTGCCTGAGCTTCCTATTAGTCCGCATTGTAAAGATTATTTTAAAACGTCAGGTGAAAGAGCATCGGCTATCTTGTGTCTGAGTAATAAATTGGATGACTTGGATAAAGCGATTGCTGAGTCTCGTCGTCGATTAGATGAAACAGAGCCACAGGTCAATACGGAATTTGAACGTGGTTTTAGAAAAGACTCACATCAGGTTTTGGATTCAACTGATCAGTTTTCAATTTTTATTCGGAAAAAGTGTAAGTCATTATTAAAGAAAGTCCCTGAAGACTGTCAAGATGAATTCTCTCAAATGCTAATTGATGCAAATGCTAATGCAAATACATCGCCCCACTCGGGTTTATAATCTGTTTGTAGAATTGAATTAGGGCTAGATTTAAACTTAAAAAGGCACCCCTAAGTTATCATCACTTTTGGCGATGCAAATTTTAGCATCGCCAATTTTATCTGCTACTTGCTTAATTTGTTCCGCTCGTTCTTGATTGCCCGGAATTTCTTTTCCTCGAGCAATCGCGTTCATCGCTTGTGTCTGTTCTTCGGTGTGAATCCAGGTTAATCCCACTGAGATAATTTCATTGGGGTCTCTCATGTTAATGGCGTTGATCACGCGTGTTGGTGCCGAAAAATATTGTGGATAGAGCAAACCGCCCTCGGAAGTTGGATCACAGTATGACTCGTGTGGTAGCCATGCTTGATGAAAGTCTTCAAACTGTTTGCCTGGGTGTAAGTTTCGTTGTAAAACCGAAACTATCTGGGGCATGGTGTGGTTTTGGCTTTGTTGAAATAAGGTCGATAACGTATTTTCTTTTTCTTCTTTTGTTAATGACTCAAATTCTTTGGTTGCCTGAGAAAAGTCTTTGTTCTCATAGGCTCGCCAGAATGCTTGATTTTTCATGATATCCTGTAATTCTAGTTGCCAATTTATATTGTAAAGAGTTGTTATAACCTTTACAACACAGTGTGCTGGCGTATTCTATATAAGAAAGACACGCTTTTATCTTTGATATCGGATGCAAGTAGACTATGAGCCTTACGATGCATTGTCTGACAGGTTCTTATTTTGCATATCGATTCCACAACACTGCGGTGACTTGATCATGCCATCACACTGTGGGCATTGTGAAACGTTAACCGTCGTACCGTCATCCAAAGACACAATACTGTGTTTAAGTTCCTCGTTGCATTTTGAACAGCGTAATCCCGTCACTCCCATGCCGCATTTATTGCACTGATAATTAACCACACTCATCATTTTCACCATGCTTATTTTTAGTTTTTTTCACTCTAGTTATAGTACATAACAAGGTAAAGTCAAATACGATCTCATTGTTGTGATATAAGTGGTTGTATTTTAGTTTTATTACACGATTTAGTGTCTTGTCACTTAATATCACGCTTGTTGAGTGTCTTTTTTTGCGTTTTTTATATGATAAATTGGGTTTTTTCGACGAGTTTTTTTAATGTGTACTGTAATTAATTAGTGATTTCATGAATGGAAAATGATTCTCAATTCGATTGCCTTCTTATTTTAATAGTGAGCTGACTCGGTTACTCTCAATAAAAAAGGGAAGCGTGTGCTTCCCTTTTTAAAAACTTAAATTTGTCTTTAAGTTTATTTATCAAAAAGAACGACTTAGTTGTCTTCTTCTTCTTCAGCTTCTCCTTCTCCTTCTTCTCCTTCTTCTTCTTCGCTTTCGCCTTCGCGGTCATAGTCGCCAGCTTCTTCTTCTTCTTCTTCTTCTTTTTCTTCTTTTTCAGCTTCGGCCACTACCTTTTCAAATTTTTCTTCTTCTTCAGCTTCGTCCTCTGCCTCTTTAAATGCTTCTTCTTCTTCTTCTTTGCCGTCGCCAGCTTCTTCGCCTT